>NZ_JBALOS010000078.1:5884-6105 GCF_036962765.1 Neobacillus drentensis | reverse complement strand
ATTCTAAGTATTTTAATGTTGATTCATCAATCATTTTTTTAAATTGAAGATTCATCTCTAAAAGTTGTCCCATGCCTTGAGAAGGGAAATCCTTAGTGATTTTTTCATCGAAAAATTTACTTGATTGAGAATAAAAATCTTTCCACATTTCATAAAAATTTAAGTCTTGGTTCATTTTTTCTTCCTCCTTGATGACTTTTTGTTAACGTACTCATCATACT
>NZ_JBALOS010000078.1:0-5831 GCF_036962765.1 Neobacillus drentensis | reverse complement strand
GAAAAATTTAAAAGATAAATTATTGTAAATGATCCAAAAACAATTCTTCATTTTTTGACAAAATTCTCACTTTGATGCAATTTCTTTACGAATTTAAGAAAAGTGATAAATAGGGATAATCCATCATAGATATGGGTATAAATGGTTTGTTGCTGTGATCATAGTATTGCTCCAATGACATTGTTTGTAGTGGATTTCTTTACTCATTTGCCTAAGGATGATGTTGTACCTATATGTCTTTTTTGAAAAGAAAAAACGAGGTGATATTATTGCAGTATAATGAAAAAGTCGTGTTAATTACAGGTGGGGCACAGGGGATTGGAAAAGNNCTACAAGAGGGTGCAAGGGTCGTAATTTGTGATTATGATGAGTCGGCTGGACAAACCGCATTGGAAGAATTTAATAGTGAAAAGGTAGATTTTTTTAAAGTGGATGTAACAAATAGCGTCCAGATTGAAGAGATGGTTCGTTCCACAGTAAAAAAGTATAACCGGATTGATGTCTTAATTAACAATGCTGGAATTACACTTGATGGATTTCTAACAAAAATGGAGGAATCCGAATGGGAAAAGGTAATTTCTGTAAACCTATCAGGTGTTTTTAAATGCACAAAGGCGGTAGCTCCCATTATGTTAAAACAGGGGTCAGGTGTCATTCTTAACGCATCTTCTGTAGTTGGTTTGTACGGGAATATTGGCCAAACTAACTATGCTGCGACAAAAGCTGGGGTGATCGGACTGACCAAAAGCTGGGCGAAAGAATTTGGTCCCAAAGGGATCAGGGTCAATGCAGTCGCACCAGGATTCATTGAAACAGGCATGACTGCAGCGGTACCAGATAAAGTACTTCAAATGATGAAGGAAAAGACCCCGCTTAAGAAGCTAGGAAAACCAGAAGATATTGCCGCAGCGTACTTATTTTTAGCTTCAGATAAGGCTAGTTATATAAACGGGACGATCCTAAGTGTGGATGGCGGTTTAGTCATATAAACAATTGTGCAAAAGCTAAGGGAGAAAATAATAATTTTCTCTCTATTTTTTTATTTTTAAATAATATTGAAAATTAATTATCAAAAAACTTTTCTACAAAGTTTGTCAAAATTCAGCATGAACAATCCGCCATTTCCCATTGATTTATTTTTTTACGTTTTACTGCTTATCCATTGCTGTTAGTTGATTTTCTTACTCATTTCCAATAGAGCTTACCAGCGAATTTAGCACAATGAAATGGGATGGCAAAAAATAGATAACTCTGAATTTGTCGAATAGTTTGTCGCAAAAAGTACGGCTGAATGTAGTAATATTTGTGAGGAATTATTATTCGAGTACATAAATAGGTTGGAGGAGATTAGGATGCCAGTAAATGACGTAGTAATTGTAAGTGCTGTAAGAACACCGATTGGAAGTTTTCTGGGGAGTTTAGAAAATGTTTCGGCTACCCAGTTAGGTACTACTGTAATTAAAGGAGCCATTCAAAAAGCTGGAATTAATCCAAATGATGTAGACCAAGTCATTATGGGGAACGTTTTACAAGCAGGATTGGGCCAAAATCCAGCAAGACAATCATCTCTCGCCGTAGGTATACCTCAAGAGGCAACAGCAATGACGATAAATATGCTCTGTGGTTCAGGTTTAAAAGCGGTTCACTTAGCTACCCAAGCAATTCTTTCTGGCGAAGCAGAAGTAGTGGTTGCAGGTGGAATGGAAAATATGAGTCAGGCTCCATACTTGTTAAAAGGTGGCCGTAATGGATTTAAAATGGGAGATCAGAAAATTTTAGACAGCATGCTTCAGGATGGTTTAGTGTGTGCGGAAAACAACTACCATATGGGGGTTACAGCTGAAAATCTTGCAGAAAAATATGAAATCTCACGTGCTGAACAAGATGAATTTGCCGCTTGGAGTCAGCAAAAGGCACAAGCAGCGATTGAATCCAATCGTTTTGCTGATGAAATTGTTCCTGTCGAGGTCCCTGGCCGTAAAGGACAAGTGACATTATTCAGCCAAGATGAGTTCCCTCGGTTTGGAACGACAGTAGAAGGATTAGGTAAACTTCGTCCTGCATTCAAGAAGGATGGGACAGTTACTGCCGCAAATGCTTCAGGAATTAACGACGGTGCTGCCGCATTTGTTGTCATGAGCCGTAAAAAGGCAGAGGAATTAGGAATTACGCCTTTGGTATCAATCAAAGCGAATGCTACCGCAGGTGTGGATCCAAGTATTATGGGAATTGGACCTGTCCCAGCTGTGAAAAAAGCTCTAAATTCAGCGTCTTTGTCCTTAGAAGACATTGACTTAATTGAAGCAAACGAGGCATTTGCAGCTCAATCTATTTCAGTGGATCGAGAGCTTCACTTTGGGAAAGAAAAGTTAAATGTAAATGGTGGTGCCATTGCACTTGGTCATCCAATCGGTGCGAGTGGAGCAAGAATTTTGGTGACTTTAATTCATGAAATGAAGAAAAGAGAAAACCGCTTTGGTTTAGCTACATTATGTGTCGGTGGAGGACAAGGTGTAGCAACGATCCTCGAAAATGTTAAGTAAATAATCATAAAAATGGCTGGAAGGTAAACTCCCAGTCATTTTTTTATTGATTGCCAAGAAACGGGTTCAGCCATAAATGTAGATTTATGTATTTATAAACTTTATTTGTAATATCCAATGTATACTTACAATTACAAGGTGATCAATTAAATCGGCACAAACTTTACTTTATATTTTTAAATGTAAATTTAATCTAAAAAGAACAAGGTAATGTGAGTAAATTTTGCCTTAAATAAAAATGAAAAGCGGGGTGATGATATAGAGGTAATTTCAAAACAAAAGGAGAGATGGGCATGACTCAAATTGATGTAAACCAACTAAACCAAGCAAAGGCAAATGTATCACTCACGCAAGAATTATTAACAAAAGCAATTGAAAAAGCCAATTCCGACCCAACACTGGCAGAGGAAGCCATTAAACAAGCTTCAAATGAAATTTCGTCTGCCCTAACAGCGGTAACTCAAGTCCAGAAATCAACTCAAGCCCAATCAAGTGAATGATTAAGTAGTTTTTCGTGACAGGACTGAAACACTATTAAAATCACCTGAAATGGTAGATTCTCCAAAAAACAATGACCACCCCATAGAAATTCTATGGGGTGGTCATTGTCAAGTCATCGAAATCATCCTTCGACCTCATGATGTTGAAAGCCGTTTTTGGTGGCATACACTTCATACCATTTGTAATTTGGGGATTTGAACCATTGATACTCTGGCAAATAGATCAAATATCTTACATTACCATCGGCATCAAACATCGTTTTAAATATTTTTACTGGTCCAATTCCAAACGTTTGATCCAAATAGCCCTCCATTCCATCGCGGACCACATTTTTTTCAGCGTCCTTTTCTTCCTTATATATCTTCATTAGTCCATCAATTAAGATACTTATCAACACCAAGGTAATAGCAATCAAAGCGAAAATCAATAATTTGAACAATAGAACTCCTCCTACGTTTTTTTTAGATTCATATGTATGCTTACTAGACTGTTAAACTGCTAACCCTCCGAGAATACCTCAACTCCTTTGCTAGGATGGATTCATTTCGATTGTACATCCGGCAGGGAAGAGAAGGTGTGATGAAAAATACACCTCAGAGGATTTATAAAAGAAAAATTCGTAATCTCTCAAGAGGACAATCTTATCCAAAATATTGACGTAATCTTTTTTATATACTATTATTAATCTTCATTTGGTTTTTTTGAATTATCGAAATATTATACATATTTAGTATGGCAGGAGGGAGATTTTAAGCATGAAATCCGTTAAGGTTTATCATTATGATGCATTTAGCAGCGAAGCGAATAAAGGGAATCCTGCCGGGGTAGTGTTAAATGGGGATGCTCTTACTGATGCAGAAATGCAGGAAGTAGCTTCAAAAGTGGGATTTAATGAGACTGCTTTTCCAATAAAATCAGAGGTTGCTGATCTACGAATGCGTTATTTTACACCCGGCCACGAAATGAACCTTTGTGGACACGGCACGATTGCAACGATTGTGGCACTAATAGAAAAGGGGTTGCTTTCAGATAAAACAGATCTGACGATTGAAACCAAAGCAGGAATATTACCAATAAAAATAAATGCCACTATTAATGGGGAAATATTGATTACAATGAAACAGGCATCCCCACAATTTATCGAATTTGAGGGCTCGAAAAACGACTTGGTCCACGCGATTGGATTAACACAAGTTGATATCGATGATAAATTCCCGATAGTTTATGGGAGTACAGGTAATTGGACGTTATTGATTCCCATAAAGAAATTGAATATTTTTAAAATGATGAAACCTAATAATTACTTATTCCCTACAATTTTAAAAGAGATGCCAAACGCATCCATTCATCCTTTTTGCTTAGAAACCTATGATGAACATGCTCAAATGCACGGGCGACACTTTTCATCCCCATATTCTGGTACGACCGAGGACCCAGTGACAGGAACTGCATCTGGTGTAATGGGAGCCTATTTCACTACCTACATAATGAACAATTTTGAGACATCGTTAAGTCTTTTGGTAGAACAAGGCCAGGAAATGGATAAAGATGGCCGTGTTATGGTAAAGGTCTCTAAAAATAAGGATCATTTTGAAATAGAGATAATGGGAAATGCTGTGTATGTTACAGAGTTTGATATAGGTATTTAATTACCGATATACGGGGTGAAATTGAGAAGGGACTGCTACCGGTAGCAATCCCTTCTTTGTTACCCCCAATATCGATGATATTGAGGGACATAAGGTGTTTGTGGGTATTGTGGAATATATTGGGGCTGTTGATACTGTTGATTTACAGATTGATTTGTTGAATTTCCTATTCCCTGGTTACAATCCTTATAGGGACCAATATAGGTTGACGGTTTAACGGGTGCAATTACTTGTTTCCATTGATTCTCATCCAGACAGTAGGTATGTGACATGATATTGTCAGGAGTAAATTTTAAGATATCTGATCCTAAAATTACTTCTGGAGTGGGTGCATTAAAAATTGCCAAAAGATGAGTGTTATCAACTAAGGCGATCTCGTAATGCCACCAACCTTGCGGAACATTCGCCACCTGTCCAGGTGTAATCGTGAAATTGAGGATCTGTTTTGTAAATGGATTCAGAATGGATACGGTAGCTGAACCAGAAATACAATATACCAGCTCCGCTGCATTTTGGTGATAATGCGGTTCCACGACATTATTTGTACTTAAGAAAATATCCAACAGTGACACATTTTCCAGTGTATTTAATTGTTTAATACCTAGTACATTTATATAGTTTTGGTTGTCTTTTTTGAAGAGAGGGCTCTGATTAACGTCAAATGTGAATTGAGTGGATGGGGATGTATAATCCATATACGATACCATATATATTCTTCACCTCTTATTTTGAAGTTAGCTCATAGGCATGTTATGCACGTATAACAAGTTGGGTGTGAGTAGGTATTAAATATGTTCTAGATCGATGTTGTCAGAGAAGATATAATCCTTGTTCAATGCTATACTTTTAAAAAGGAGGGAATTACATGATATTGGAAGCAGTTTTGCTTAAAGTAATACCTGGGATGGAAGAGGAATATGAGAAAGCATTTCGAAAGGCCTCAGACATCATTGTGTCGATGAAAGGTTACATATCACACGAATTGCAGCGGTGTATCGAAGTGAAAGGAAAATATTTATTACTGGTGAAGTGGGAAACATTAGAAGACCATACAGTTGGATTTAGGCAATCAAACGATTATCAGGAATGGAAAATACTGTTACATCGTTTCTATGACCCATTTCCAACTGTAGAACAT
>NZ_JBALOS010000077.1:30743-31069 GCF_036962765.1 Neobacillus drentensis | reverse complement strand
AAGCTGAGCTACTTCCCGTCTATATGGCGCGCCCGGAAGAAGTCGAATCCACAACCTTCTGATCCGTAGTCAGACGCTCTATCCAATTGAGCTACGGGCGCATTAATTAAAAGTCAACTTTTAAAGTATAGCACACTCGGTATTCTCTGTCAACAATTTATTTGGTGCGGCCGAGAGGACTTGAACCTCCACGGGGTTGCCCCCACTAGGCCCTCAACCTAGCGCGTCTGCCATTCCGCCACGACCGCATGATAATTAGCGACAAAAACTATCTTATCACACTACACAATTTAATTCAAGTAAAATATTTGGTGCGGGTGAAGGGA
>NZ_JBALOS010000077.1:0-30696 GCF_036962765.1 Neobacillus drentensis | reverse complement strand
CAATTCCGCCACACCCGCATGAATATTTACTGATTAAAAAAATGGCTGGGCTAGCTGGATTTGAACCAACGCATGTCGCAGTCAAAGTGCGATGCCTTACCGCTTGGCTATAGCCCAATGATGTTTTTTTGTAATGAATAAGAAACAGGAAATGAATCAAGGTCACTTCCCGTTCCAATGACCCCTACGGGATTCGAACCCGTGTTACCTCCGTGAAAGGGAGGTGTCTTAACCACTTGACCAAGGGGCCTTAAGTTTATATGGCGGAGAAGGAGGGATTTGAACCCTCGCGCCGGTTACCCGACCTACACCCTTAGCAGGGGCGCCTCTTCAGCCTCTTGAGTACTTCCCCATATGGCTCCGCAGGTAGGACTCGAACCTACGACCGATCGGTTAACAGCCGATAGCTCTACCACTGAGCTACTGCGGAACAATCAAAGATATTTAAGAATCAATAAAGCAATCACCTTATCGACTCTTTACATTATAATTACGATACAATAGAAAGTCAATATAGTTTCAGATAAAAGATTTTTTCCAAATTCTTACCTTACTCAAGGATTATTTCTTTTATTTTTGTCAATTTTCCTCTGCATTTCCCACACACATATCTACTAGTATCAATACTTCTTTTTCTTCTATAAGATAGTTGACACTTCGCGCACTGATATAGCAGGATTCTTTTGGATGTACGTTTTACTTTTTTATCTGGCAATGGCGCACAAAATCGTGGTGCTCCTACTTTTTTTAATAGTTGCTTAAACTCTCGGTCCCTATGCTGATATCCCTTCCCCTCAAGGTGAAGGTGATAGTGGCATAGTTCATGTTTAATAATCCCAACTAGTTCTTTTTCACCAAGCTGGTCATAATATTTTCTATTGATTTCAATATTATGTGTGCCAAGAAGGTATCTGCCGCCTGTTGATCTTAGTCTTGGATTAAACGATGCTTGGTGCAAAAACGGCTTCCCAAATGACTCAACAGATATCTTTTCAACTAATAATTGAAGTTCTTGTTGTTCCATTTTGGGTCCCTCTCTTTCTATGCGAACATGACAACCTATTATAGCATATATTGTATATACCCATAATAATGATGAACTTTTCGGGAGGTTTTATTATGCCGACTTGGTTGCAAAACCAAATGAAAAGAGCTTTCTATGAGAAGGATCGCTATCAGATCAAGATGTTAAACCAGTGCTGGTTCTTTTACAGAAAAAAACACTGTTCCTAGGATAACGGTTTCGTTATCGGGGAGAAATATTTAAAGTGCAAATCCTGATAGGTTTTGCACTTTTTTGTTTCATTGAATATAAACAACCTTGGAGGGGGATTCATTAGAAGATCGGTCGTTAATAACTCCCCAAAACAACCGAAAAGATTTAAATCAAAGACCAGATCGCCGGGCGAAATGGTCCTCTAATAGTAATGATTATCCCCCAAGAAACAGAGCCCGTTCCTCAGCTTTAGTTCGAAGGCGCCAGCATAGTTAAAGCAACGCGCCCTTTTTTCATATCAACCGAGTCTACCCATACGGTAACGACATCTCCTACAGATACAATGTCTAATGGATGCTTTACAAATCGATTGCTGAGTTTTGAAATATGCACAAGCCCGTCCTGCTTGACGCCAATATCAACAAATGCACCGAAGTCAACTACGTTTCGAACCGTACCTTGCAGCTCCATCCCCGCTTTTAGGTCCTCTAGTTTTAATACATCTTTTTTCAAAAGAGGGCGAGGTAAATCATCGCGCGGGTCACGTTCTGGTCTAACTAATGCATCAATAATGTCCTTTAGGGTTAGTTCCCCTATAGCTAGTTCTTCGGAAACTAATTTTAAATCGAGACCATGAAGGGCTGTTTTAAGCTCTTCTGTACCAAGGTCATCGGTTGTAAAGCCGAGACTTGCTAATAATTTCTTCACTTCATTGTAGTTTTCGGGATGGATCCCTGTCCTGTCGAGCGGCTGCTTTCCATCCAGTACGCGTAAGAAGCCTATCGCCTGCTCATACGTTTTTGCCCCTAAACGAGGAACCTTCTTTAGTTGTACCCTGCTTGTAAATTTCCCTTCCTCTTCACGCTTTTTCACAATATTGTTTGCTGCGGTTTTGTTAAGTCCTGCTACATACTGCAAAAGCGATGGAGAGGCGGTATTGACATTCACACCAACTTTGTTAACTGCCGTTTCGACAACAAAGTGCAATGATTCTGACAGTCGTTTCTGGGAAACATCATGCTGGTATTGACCGACACCAACCGATTTCGGGTCAATCTTCACCAATTCTGCTAATGGGTCCTGCAATCGACGGGCAATGGAAGCCGCACTTCTCTCTTCTACCTGCAAATTCGGAAACTCTTCTCTCGCCAGTTCAGATGCCGAATAAACACTGGCCCCTGCTTCATTAACGATTAAATAGAAAATTTCCTCATCCATTTCCTTTAAAATATCGGCAACAAACTGTTCTGTTTCCCTTGAAGCAGTCCCGTTTCCAATGGCTGCCATCTCCACTTTATATTCGCGAAGAATGTTAATAAACTTTTCGCGGGCTTCCTTCGTTTTTGAAACAGGAGGATGCGGATAAATGACATCAATTTTCAGTACCTTGCCTGTTTCATCAACTACCGCCAGTTTACAGCCTGTCCGGTAAGCAGGGTCTACCCCGATAACAATCTTTCCTTTTAACGGCGGCTGCAATAGTAAGTTCCGAAGATTTTCAGAGAATATATGTATGGCTTGCTCTTCGCCTTTTTCCGTTAATTCACTGCGGAGTTCCCGCTCAATAGAAGGTTGAATCAATCGTTTGTAGCTATCTTCTAACGCCTCTAACACGATTGGGGCTGCCGGTGAATGTGTAACACGAACCCATTTTTTCGTTAGATACGCAATAATTAAATCCACATTCATTTTAATTGACACTCGTAGGATATCTTCTTTTTCCCCGCGGTTTAATGCAAGAATACGATGTGGAACAATTTTATTTACAGGTTCATCATATTCATAGTACATTTCATAAATATTTTTCTCGTCTTTTTCCGCTTCTTTGACGACAGATACTACTGCTCCGGATTTAAAGGTTTCTCTCCGAATCCATTTACGGCTTTCAGCATCATCGGAAACCCGCTCGGCAATGATATCTTTCGCACCTGAAAGTGCGTCCTCAACCGTGAGGACTTCTTTTTCCTCCGATAAAAATTGCTTTGCTTTTTCCTCAATACTTTCTTTCGAAAAAGTCAGCAGCCATTCAGCCAATGGTTCCAGCCCTTTTTCCTTCGCGACGGTTGCTTTAGTCCGTCTTTTTTGTTTATAAGGTCTATATAAATCTTCAACCTCTTGAAGTTTCTCTGCCTTGGTAATTGCGGCGTTTAGTTCATCCGTTAATTTTCCTTGTTCAGCTATTATGCGGATAACCTCTTCTTTTCTTTGCTCGAGGTTTTGGATATACTGCCAGCGTTCTAATATATTTCTGATTTGGACTTCATCAAGTGCGCCTGTCATTTCTTTACGATAACGAGCAATAAAAGGAACTGTATTGCCTTCATCTAGTAATGAAATAACACTTTTTACTTGTTTGAAAGAGATTGCTAATTCAGCAGCAATTTTCTTTAACAACTGATCGTCTTTTACGATTGTATCATTCACAAAGCAAGCCTCCATTCCATTTCATTCTATTGTAGCAGAATAAGTAGTGAGTTTCATTAAACAGAGGTCCCCTTATTACTTTAAAAAGGCACTGTTTGATTTCCTCTCCAAGCACTCGCATTCCGCAGGCAGTCCGGGAGCCTCCTCGGCGCACTACGCCTGCAGGGTCTCCCAACCACCTGTTTCTCTCGCAGGAGTTTTATGCCTTTGCTTCGATCAACATGTGTACAAAATCAACAACTTTATCATGACCATTCCAAAAAAAAATAGGCAAGCACATTGGCTTGCCTAAGCAATTTTGAGAATGAGGTCAGGATATGTATGAAAAAACGCTCTTCCTAAAAAGAGCGTGCTTTGCGTTAAAATTCGATGAGACCCAGGCTTATCTGCAAGGCTTCATCCACTTTCTCCATCATTTCGTCATCGAGATGGGTGATTTTATCGGTTAACCGCTGCTTATCAATTGTACGAATTTGCTCTAACAGAATGACCGAATCTCGTTCAAATCCGTAGCGCTTCGCATCAATTTCTACATGAGTAGGAAGCTTGGCTTTTTGAATTTGAGCTGTAATCGCTGCAACAATCACTGTGGGACTAAACCGATTCCCGATGTCGTTTTGGATGACAAGTACAGGTCGGACGCCGCCTTGTTCAGAACCAACAACTGGGGATAGGTCCGCGAAATAAACGTCACCACGTTTGACTATCAAAGGATTATCCTCCGCTTACAAGACGTTCAACTGTGTGTTCTGCCTCATATTCTGCTAAAAATGCTTCTGATGCAATCCCTAGATTTATCTTTGCCATTTCCATGTATCCACGTCTCATCGACTCGCGAATTTGTCTCTTTTTACGCTCGCGTAAATACATTTTTGTTGCCTGGTAGATAAACTCGCTGCGGTTTACATTTTCTTGTTTTACAAAACCATCTAATTCAGTTAAAAGATGTTGCGGTAACTTCACTAAGATTTCCGTAGTTGCGCCGGATTCAGACACAAACATACACCTCCACCATCACTACACACCATTTTTATCTAACCAGAATTCCTTCTGATGAATAAACGCCACTCCACTTCATGAATCGCCCTTTGGCCTGTTTCATACAGTGAGTTTCATTTATTATCTGTACCATATTTAATAATAACACTAATCGAACCTATTGCATAGACTAATTATAATACTACTGTATTATAAGCCAATAAAACACCCTTTTATGCACAAATCAACGCAATATCATAAATATGATGAAAAAACATGATTTAGCCCATTAATCTTGAAGAAGATAATTTTTTAAATCGACAATTTTTCCATCCTTTTTATACAGACGGGGGACCCGATAGGAGATGATACAAGGGACTTCATAATTAATCGTGTCGAGATTTTTGGCAATCTCATTTATTGAAATAAACTGATTCTCCTGCGTGCCAATTAAGGTGACGGTTGTCCCAATCGGAACATAATGCGGTAGCCGGATCATACATTGGTCCATACAAATTCTACCGACAATTGGCGATCTAATACCTTCCACAAGCACTTCTTGTCCTTGCAACTTGCGAATCCAACCGTCCGCATAACCAATTGGAATCGTCCCAATCCACTCTTCTTCACCAGTTTCATAGGTTGCCCCGTAACTCACTTTTTCACCCTTGGGCATCTTTTTGACGTGGACCAGTCGTGATTGGAGTGAAAATGCCTCCTTTAGCTGAAAAGGAATTTCATTTTCCATCTCAAGTGAAGGTGTTAGTCCATACATCGCAATCCCAATCCGGACTGCATTAAAATAAGTCTTTGGATAGCGCAAAGCTGCCGCACTATTGCTGGAATGAATATACTTTGGTTTTTGTTTTAACGCCGAAACCATGTTTTCAAATAAAGCTAGTTGCTGATACATATAGGTTTCGTCTAATGCATCCGCCGTTGCAAAGTGCGTAAAGATCCCTTCTAGAATAAATTGATCATTTTCAGAGATTATTTGCTCGACCACCGTTAATTCAGATACACTTCGAACGCCGATCCTTCCCATTCCAGTATCTACTTTGATATGAACTGAAATCCTATCATCGGTTGTTACATGTTTTAATGCCTCTTCCAGCCATTCTGGTTGGAAAACGGTCAGAGTGATAGCAAATTTTGCAGCTACTTGGATATCTTCAGGCCGTGTCGCACCCAAAACCAGGATGGGAGCAGTAATCCCCTTATTCCTTAAGGCAATAGCCTCATCCATAAACGCAACAGCAAGATAGTCTGCCCCTGCTTCAAGTGCGGTTTCTGCCACTTGAACATCTCCATGGCCATACGCATTCGCTTTGACAACTGCAATCATTGTCACTGCTTGAGGCAAATGCTTCTTTATTGAAGTTAGATTAGCATGAATACAATCTAAATCCACTTCTGCCCATGTATCACGATAGAAAAAACCTTCCTCTTCCATGTTTCCACTTCCCAATAGCTTTAATTATATATCGTTCCATTTTATCACAAAAAATATCATACTACTGTTACCTTTTTATATCAAAAAAAAGAGCAAGCCCTATATAAGCCTGCTCCTTGACTGATTTATTTTACCGCTTCCCCTTGGACAGATGCTGCCACCTCAATTAGTTCTTTTTTCGTTAAGTTCTTGGATGCAATCATATAATCGACACCATTATGCGACCAAGAAATCGAGTGATCGGAAACTGCCCCAATCGTTGCCCCTAAGTCGACAATATCCCCTTCAACATAGGTTGGATTGGTAGATGCCGTTTTCACAGTTACTTTTTCTTGGACAAGTGTAAAGGATTTTTTACCATCGTAAGTGAGAACAACCCTTTTCCCATCCTCCAATGCCACTTCTTTTTCCTCGATTAGTTTGGTTCCTTTCAGTTCTGCAGTTGGATACATAACCGTAAAGGCATCATCGCCGCCATCCGCCATTGCCGGCAGGTTGAGTTGAGCTCGTGTCATGTTTTTCTTCATATCGAAATCGTCCTTGTCAAAGCTGGCATTAAATTTAACCTTCGAGAACTCGACTGTTACGAGGGCATTTCGATCTGGATCCATTACTTTTACCACAGCTGGTGATAAATCACCTTTATTCAATTTGATTTCTTGGAATGGCAGCATTGAATTGTTTTGATAACGGGTTTTGGTTTCAAATACATAATAATCCTTTGTAGTGGAGAATTTCGCACTTTTATCCGCCACAATGTCCTTAATCAGCGACTCATACAAGTAGGCCTGGCTGCTGTTTTGCGGCCAATCGCTTTGGAAACGGAAGCTCTTATTTAGAGCCGGTGTCAGAACAAATACCCCTTGGTTATTCCTTAAAATCATCTGACTTTGGTCTTTTTGAGCATTTTTCAAATTCACACGATAAAAGGTAGGATCTTTGTGCCAGATTTCCACGTTATACACTTGTGAATCCGAACCCATTTTCAACGTCATTTTTGCATTCACCTTATAGCCGCTTAGGTCATCTAGTTTTCCTGTTAACTCTTTAACCACATCACCTTGTGATTTAGAGCCACAGGCAGCTAGAACAAAAATGACCATTAGCCCTGTGATTAGCAGCAACAACTTTTTCCTCATTCCTTCAACCCCTTCTTGTCTCATTTCATATGATTCTAGAGAAGAGAAAGGCAGGGGTCAGGCAATGGAGTTTGCTATCCAAAATGACCATGGCTGACCTTGTCTCTCCTGTTTCCCTATGAATATATGAGACAACCTTTAGGAATATGATAAAGAAGTTGCCAAGCTATTTTTTTAAATAAAAATTAATCTTCTTCAATCATGACTTGCGCGACGGCGTAGTCTCTGCTATGTGATATGGATAAATGGGCCCGTGTCTCAGGCTTTGCAATAAATGGTTTTCCAGAGCTATCATTGCCGATTTCTATATCTAAAAATGATAGCTCAGCACCAATTCCCGTGCCATTCGCTTTTGAATACGCTTCTTTTGCCGCAAAACGCCCTGCAAAAAATTCTACCTTTCTTGCTGCCGGTAACTCTTCAAATTTCTTCCGTTCAGTTGGAGTTAATACGCGGTCAACAAACTTCTTTTGGCGAAGTAGGATGTCCTGGATCCTTGAAAGTTCAATAATATCGATTCCAATCCCTTTAATCATTCTCCATCTTCCTTCTAATTGTTATATGATTAGCATAATAGTGTACAAGATAAGAAAAGCGGAATCGCCCGGTTAGCGGCGTATGGACTGGAGCACTTTGACCGAGATAAAGGAAACACGGAGAGCGTTAGCGATCCGATGTTGACTTATCGTAGGGAAAAGGGCGAAGTACACTAGCCGCTGGGCGATGGAGCTAGACAGTAGTCTAAGTTCATGTCTAAACTTATATATTATGTGACACAGGAGGTGCAAGTAATGTTTACACGAACGGAAAGCTTTCGCGATTTTATCCGCCTTTATCCGATCGTTTCTATTATCATTACCATTCATTTAGGATTATATTTATTAACTAGTTTACCAGTCTTCCCAAACGCCTGGTTCTTTGAAAACCTTTCCGGAGTAAATCTTTACATAACGGAAGGGGAGTATTGGCGCTTAATTACACCGACCTTTATGCATAGCGGGTTCTCACATACGCTGTTTAATAGCTTTTCACTGGTTTTATTCGGACCAGCCCTCGAGCGCATGCTTGGCAGTGGGCGATTTTTATCCATATATCTGCTCACAGGAATCATCGCGAATGTTGCCACACTGCTGCTCGAACCACTTACATATACCCATGTTGGTTCAAGCGGGGCAATATTTGGATTGTTTGGCTATTATTTAGCGATTATTGTCTTTCGGAAACATATGCTTTCTAAGCAAAATGCGCAAATTATCCTGACTCTCTCTGTGGTTAGTTTAATTATGACATTTTTACAGCCGAATATTAATATTACCGCTCATCTTTTTGGATTACTTGGCGGCTTTTTACTAGGGGCGATTCCTTATTTTAATAAAAAGGAATTAACAGATTCAATTCGAGGTACCGCAAACTGGGCAAGCAATAAGAAAAAAAGTATCTCTTATCAATCTCCTTGGAAAGTTCTCATTTGGGCCGCGGTTATCATGATTGCAATTATCGGATTACTCGCACAAAAATAACAGGGATTTGCAGTCGAATCATCCTTCACTGCTATCCCTATTTTCTTTGCCCAGCTTCTCCCCCTTATTCGATAGTAAAACTCGACTGGTCGATCCACGTTACGCCTTCACTATCTTGCAAATCCTTTACTAGTTGGAAAAGTGCCGCATCTTTTCGCTTCGCTTCAATCATACAGTGAATCTCAGGAACCGTCCCTTTAATTTGCTGTAAAAACGTGAGAAACATGTGCGGATCAATCGTGTCCGCATGTGCTCGAAAATCTTTTTCGGAGCGCGGACTCGATATATGCATCTTTATTGGCAGCGGCGACTGTGCCCATGACGCAACAATCCGCTCCCAGTCCGTCACCCATTCTTCATCTTCATGGTTAGCGAGGTGGTGGTGATAATCAAATACCATCGGTACCCCTAACTTTTCACAAAGATAAAGTGTGTCCTTCACTGTAAACGTCGTATCATCATTTTCAAGCATAATCATTTGTTGGATCGATGGGGAAATATAAGCCCAATTATGAATAAACAACTCGAGCGCTTTCTCCTTATTGTTATACCCACCGCCAACATGAAGTACACATCTGTGTTCGGGATCTATTTCCAATCCTTTTAGCAAAGCTTTATGCATGGTGAGGGCTCTCAAGGAATTTTTTAAAATCTCTTTATCTGGAGTATTCAGCACCACGAAATGATCAGGATGAAAGTCAATCCGTGACGGATGTTCCTTTAGATAATTTGCCAGTTTCTTGAGGGTATCATTTAACGGGGTGATGTAGTCCCAATCGAGTAATTCCTCATGATTGGCGAGTGGAATCAGGCGAGAACTTAGCCTGAAAAAATGAATTTGATTGCCTGCATTATGTTTTAAAAGACGGAGGCAATTTTCTAAGTTCGAAATCGCAATTCTCTCTAATTTCCGAATCGCTGCGTCCCGGTCTTTTATTTTTTCAAATTGGGCAAATGTCATTGTTTGCGAGGGGGAAGCATTCTGAAGTTCGACACTCATTGCGACATATCCAAGCCGTACCATTGTCATCATCATCACTCCAGCGGATTGTGTTTATGTTTACTATTCCCTTTTAGGCATAGAAAAAAGCATGAACAAAATCGTCCATGCTCTTGTTTATTTATTCGTCGAGCTGAAGCGCCTAGGCGCTTCAGCTTTTCGTTTAATGATTAAATGTTCTAGGCTTTGAAGTTGATTTACCGCCGCCCGTTCTTTTTTCACCGCTGCGAGGCTTGGCTGGAGCCTTTTTCCTGTTTCGGTCTCCATTGTAAGAACCTCTAGAATCATCTCTTCTTCTACGGTCACGGTCATACGGCTTTCTTTCTCTTCTTTGTGGAAGCTGTTCTTCTGTTAACTTAATTGGTGTTGTATCCGGTTCTTTCGTTAACATTTTCAATACAGCGGCAATTACAGTTGATGCATCATTTTCTTCCAACAATTCTTGCGCTGCTGCTTTATAATAATGTAAATTGTTTGATTCAATCGTTTGAACGATTTTTTCTACAACCGCTTTTTGTTGGCCTTCTAATGCTTCATCAAGCGTCGGAGCCTTCATTTTATCCATTTTGCGTTTTGTGGTTTTTTCCACAACCGCTAGATAAGATTTTTCACGCGGTGTAATGAACGTCATCGCCATTCCAGTTTTACCAGCACGGCCAGTACGGCCAATACGGTGAACATAGCTCTCTGGATCTTGTGGGATATCGAAGTTATATACATGGGTAACGCCTGAAATATCGAGACCCCTTGCTGCTACGTCTGTTGCAACTAGGACATCAATCGTTCCTTCTTTAAATTTGCGCAGGACAGAAATCCGTTTTGCCTGGCTCAAATCACCATGAATACCTTCTGCTGTATACCCTCTTAAAGTTAGTGCCTCAGATAATTCATCTACACGGCGCTTCGTACGGCCAAACACAATTGCAAGTTCTGGTGATTGAATATCTAAAAGTCTTGTTAACACATCAAATTTATTTCGTTCCTGAACTTCAAGGTAATATTGCTCAATTAAAGGAACCGTCATTTCTTTCGTTTTCACGCGAACGATTTGCGGGTCTTTCATGAACTTTTCAGCCATTCTTTGAATTGGCCCAGGCATTGTCGCTGAGAAAAGTAATGTTTGGCGTTCATCCGGTGTTGAAGCAAGGATAGATTCAATATCTTCAATGAATCCCATATTTAACATTTCATCCGCTTCATCAAGGATGACAGTGTTAACTGTATCAAGACGCATCGTTTTTCTGTTGATATGATCCAATACACGACCTGGAGTACCAACAATGATATGTGGAGCCTTTTTTAATGAGCGAATTTGACGGCTGATATCTTGACCGCCATAAATCGGCAATACACGCACTCGTTTACCGGAACCAATTTTATACAGTTCTTCTGAAACTTGAATGGCAAGTTCACGAGTTGGCGCAATAATAATCCCTTGAATCGCATCCGCACTAGTATCAATTTTTTCAACCAATGGAATTCCAAATGCAGCTGTTTTCCCTGTTCCTGTTTGAGCTTGCCCGATCAAATCAATTCCTTTTAGCCCCAACGGAATAGTTTCCGACTGAATTGGTGTAGCTTCCTCAAAACCCATTTTAAGGACAGCTTGTAAAGTGGCCTGGCATAGGCCTAATTCTTCAAACTTTGTCAATGTTTTCATTCTCCTTCATCTATGTGAAAATATTTTTGAGAGCTGAATATTTTCGCCGATACTCAGAAAAGCGGTAGCGCCTGCTCTATTGAGGCGAAAAGCGCTGAGGCCTTAAGGTGAAGTCCGTTTTGGATTCATCAAGAATGGAATCCTTGACGATATAAGTTTAAATTTCATCTAGGATGAAATAAGTTTTTATTTCATCCACAAGGATGGAAGTGGATTTTTATACTTCATCTTAGGCAGGACCGAACGTCTCGGTCCCCTTGGCGCTTGAGCTGACACGCATCAAAAATGCCGTAAATAGGTAACATCTTTATTTTACCAAAAAAAAACATGCTCCCTCAAGGAGTATGCCCTTTAATCATCGTTCTTTAGACACGTTGATGAACATCATACCACTGTTACTAGTATTTTGCAATCAAGATAAGTTTGCAGAATATCCAAACCAATCTTATTACCTCATCAAAAAGCCTAATGGTTAAAATAAAAGGGCACTTTCTCCTCTCAAGGAGGGTCTCTGTTATTTTTCTTTTTTCACCCAGAAATCATTCATGTTCTTGTTAGTTTTAATTTCCTTAATTTACCTGCAAGGCAGTTACGATTGCTTCTAATTTCATTCCTCTTGAGGCTTTGACGAGGATTAACGTTTTATGATTTACATGTTGCTTTAATTCTTGAATGAGCGCTTCTTTTTCTGTAAAGGCAAACACTCTTTCAGATCCTAAAACCGTTCTAGCCTTCTGTGCAATATGCCCTCCTAATTTTCCATAGGTGAACAGGAGATCAACTTTTTCACCGTTTAAGGATTCACCAATTTGCTGATGGTATTGCTCTTCCTGTGGACCAAGCTCTAACATGTCGCCTAGGACGAGGATTTTTCTTTCATAACCTTGAAGATTGGATACTAACTCGATCGCTGCCAGCATTGACGTCGGGCTGGCATTATATGCGTCGTTAATGATTTTTTCGCCTTGGTTCCCTTCTACTAACTCCATCCGCATATTAGTCAACTTAATACTAGCTAACCCCTCATTCATTTTTTCAAAGGGAATGGAAAAATAGTTCGCAATGAGCATAGATGCTAAGGCATTTAAAATATTATGCGTCCCGAGGACGGGAAGTTCAAAAACAGTATCTGACGCATTAATTCTAAACCGATTTCCATTGTCTAACTGAGTAATTTCAGTGGGATATAAATCATTTGTTTCATTTCTTCCAAAGGTCTCAACCTGGACATTTCCGATGTGGCGTTGCATTCTATCCATAAGCAGCGGCTCATCACCATGCAGGACGGCTAGTCCCCCATCTTTGAGCCCTTGCAGGATTTCAAGCTTTGCCTCGGCGATTCCTTCTCTTGAACCAAGGTCAAGAAGATGGGACTCACCAATATTTGTTATGATCACAGCATCTGGGCAGGCAAGCTTCGTCAGGAACTCAATTTCGCCTCTGCCGCTCATGCCCATTTCGAGAACGGCAATTTCAGTGTCCTCGTTTAATCCTAAAACAGTTAACGGCAGGCCAATATGGTTGTTATAATTACCTTCAGTCTTTTGAACCTTATATTGTGTAGAGAGGATACCAGCTGTCATATCCTTGGTCGTCGTTTTCCCATTGCTTCCTGTGATGCCGACTACTTTAACCGCTAATTGTTTCCGGTAGCTTCTTGCTAATTCCTGTAGGGCAACTAGACAATCTTCCACGATCAAGATCGGTAAATGTAAGGGCGGGTTTGGTACATCCTTTTGCCAAAGGGCAGCTGCTGCACCTTTTCGGATAGACTCCTCTACATATTTATGGCCGTCAGAACGTTCCCCTTTAAAAGGTATAAACAAATTTCCATTTTCAATCTTACGTGAATCAATCGATACACCCGTGATGAGAGTATCAGCAAATGTATTCAAAACATCCTGAGCAGAAAGCATCTCAGCAATCTGTTTTAACGATCGTTTTATCATGGATATCCTCCTTTTTATTTCTTTGGCTATGTAAACTTGCCTGTTGATTTCCGTTCCAGGCGCATGCGGTTCGCGGGCGGTCCGGGGAGCCTCCTCGTCCTCCCGCAGGAGTCNNATCAACAGGGTGCCAAAAATCAACAATAGGCTTTGACATAGCATTTTTTTAAACCTCGGTTACTGCAGTGCACTTCTAAATACAAATGGACACGGCAGCTTCAGCCGTGTCTCTGTTTTTTAAAAAGTAAACTTTATCTGTTGTTTCTCTGCATGTCTTTCTTTAGCCAGATTGACAAGTCGCTCAATCAATTGCGGATACTCGACTCCTGTGTGTTTCCATAGAAGCGGGAACATACTAAACGGCGTGAAGCCTGGCATCGTATTGACTTCATTAATCAATGCCTTCCCATCTTTGGTCAAGAAGAAATCTGCTCGGACCAGACCAGAACAATCCAACGCTTTAAAGGCTTTTACCGCCATTTCTTTCAGTTGCTTATATTCTGCGTCATTAATGTCAGCAGGGATAATGAGTGCGGTATCTCCGCTTTCGTATTTTGCTTTATAATCATAGAAATCTTTCTTTGGAACTATTTCACCGGCCACTGAACATTCCGGTTCATCATTACCAAGAACCGCCACCTCGATTTCACGGGCAACAACGCCTTCTTCAATAATGACTTTGCGATCAAACTGAAAGGCTTCTGCAAAAGCTGCTTCTAATTCAGCACGATTTGTACATTTGCTGATGCCAACACTGGAACCAAGGTTGGCTGGCTTTACAAAGCAAGGGTAACCAAGCTCTGTTTCAACTTTGCTGTAAGCCTCCGTTTTCGCTTTCTGCCACTCACTTTTAATAAAAGCTACATAGTTCACTTGGGCAAGATCTGCTTGTGCAAACACATTTTTCATCATCACTTTATCCATACCTGCCGCAGAAGCAAGTACTCCATTGCCTACGTATGGAAGATTTAACAGTTCTAATAAGCCCTGGACAGTTCCGTCTTCCCCGTTCGGTCCGTGTAACAGAGGGAAAATCACATCCAGCGTTTCATGCTTTTCAGCTTGGAAAAGTGCGGGAGCTAATGATAAAGGAGATAATTGATTCCCCTCTGAAAATTCAAGTGCCTTCACATTTTCTACTGGTCCAGTTAATTGCGGCCCCTTAATCCAGTTTCCTTCAGTATTTATGTAAATTGGATGAATATCAAATTTTTCAAGGTCTAACGCCCGAATGACAGCTAGTGCTGTTTGCAGGGATACTTGATGTTCAGCTGATTTTCCTCCATATAATAAACCTAATTTTGTTTTCATACGAAACCTCCATTTTCTCATTCACGGTTATATTTTAAACCTATTTTAAAAAGAAAGGAAATGTAGTCACCCAAGTTTTTTTAAGTTTTTTCCTATTGGTTATTTTATGATGTCTACGGCTTGCTTAAATACTAGCGCTCAATAATTTGTCAATTTAATATTCTTTTTTTTATTATCCTGTATAATGATTTTGAAACGTTTGATTGGAGGCGAGTTCATGACAGGATCACTTTTATCGATTTTATTATTAGGCTTTTTGCTAGGAATTAAGCATGCAATCGAGCCTGATCATGTTATTGCAGTATCCACCATAGCGAGCGAATCTAAGAATTTAAAACGATCCATCTTTGCTGGTGTCTACTGGGGCATTGGGCACACGGCCACCCTTTTTATTTTCGGAATGTTTTTGATTGTCGCCAAAAATACGATCACAGATACAGTTGCACTGAGTCTTGAATTTATCGTCGGAATCATGCTCGTTAGTCTCGGCCTAAATAGTATTTTAACTTTTATGAAACAGCGTCATCCTCATTCCCATACCACTTCGGACCATGAAAAAAAAGCTCGGACTCATCTTAAATCCTTCTTCATCGGGCTCATTCACGGGCTAGCCGGCAGTGCGGCCATGGTTTTATTAACCATGAGTACAGTTTCGTCTGCATGGCAAGGTGCCTTATACATACTTATTTTCGGTTGTGGCACTATCTTTGGGATGCTCAGCTTTTCAACCGTGATTGGGATCCCCTTTGTGTTAACATCCGGTAAGCAAGTGAATCGATATTTGAATAACCTTGCTGGCATAATCAGCATATTATTCGGAATTTATTATATGTATAACTTAGGCGTGAACGAAGGATTATTTAATCTATGGTTTTCGTAAGTATGACCAAGTGCCCTTTTTTCGCTATTCCAAATAAACAGTCCCACCCAAAGAGAGTGGGACTTTTGTTTTATCCAATAGAAAATTAGACGACGTTTAACTTCCATTCCTTTGTTTTTTTGTCAAAAATGATTTTGGCATGACATGGTTTCGATGAGATTTGATCATATTCCTCGACCATATCGTCCATATTGGCGAAATCACCAATTACCCAGACAGGAATTTCGATTCGGCTCCGCTGATGATCCGCATCTCGTAAGGAAATACAAATCCCTTCCTTAATGAACGGTGTTAAGGACAGAAGGATTTCTTTATTTACTTGCGGATAGGTCTTTTTCTTTCGAAAGCCAAGAATGGATTTTTCAATTTTAAGATCCCCAAGCTTTCCTGCCACTACTTCGCTAAGGATATGGAAGAAATCCTTGAAGCTTCGGTAATACGTTTTGTTAAACCAGCCATCATCTTGAGCCAAATAAACAAAACGGTTCCCCAGTTTATTATAAAAAGGCAATTTTAGATGGTGTTTTTGATGACCTAAGTACAATAGTTCTGCGATTTCCTGTCCAGTCAGTTCATTCAACACATCTTCCTCAATAAAATCAATCCAACAGAAATTACCGTAACTATAGACATCTTCTTGAGCTAATTTGTTTATTCTTTCATCCGGGCAGTATTCAAGTTGGGTATGCATATTAAAATCAGCATCATCAAAGCGGTGCTTTAGTAAAAGCAAGTGATTTAATGAACCTGAAAAAGCAGCAGCGAATTCAGCAAATTCGATACCGGAAGACAGTACATACTGGTCTGTTTGGTTCAAATGGACATAGATGAGATCCTGTATGTCTTGATGATGCTTTTTCAAAGCAACTCCTCCGATCAACACATTAAATGGTTTAGTCAATACTTCCTTATTTTATCAAATAATAGTCCAAATAGCTTATTTCAATTCTTTTACAAATAATAAGTTTGATTGACACATACTAAATTTATGCCTATTGATTATTATTTGTTAATTTTCCTTTTTCAACTATATTTCTTTGGCAAAGGCTATTTTCGCATAGATTGTTGTTTTTCGTATAAATTCATCAATCTGTATAACTAGATACGTCGGGGCATCTTTTCGTACGAACATTTGCGTAAATTGCCTAGAAACTTAGTAAATGACCCTTAATAGGATACAAAGGAAACAAAGTTTACGAAAAGAGCCTTGGCCAATCAGAATCTATGCATAAGCGAGATAAGGAGCTGGTCCATCAGCCATGATTAAAGATATGAGTCAAGATGAATTAAGTTTATATATCATTAAAACATTAAAGGAAAATAGAAAAACGGAATTTGAGAGTATTCTCGATGAACTCCAGCCCTATGATATCGCCAAGATATATGAGGATCTCCCGGAAAAGCATAAAGGGCGATTTCTACTGTTTTTAAAATTTGACGTTCTTGCAGACTTGATGGAAGAACTCGATAAGGAGGATCAACTTGGCTTATTAAATATTTTAGGAATTGAAAAGTCTAGTAAAGTTCTTGATTTAATGGATAATGATGATCTGGCATTATTGCTGCATGAAGTATCGCCAGAGAAAAAAGATTCCCTTCTTTCTGGAATGAAGGCAGAGGAATCTATTGCCGTCCAAGATATTATGAAATACCCGCCGGAAACAGCCGGAAGAATCATGACGAATCGCTTTGTTTGGATTCGCAGCTATTTTACGGTTAGAGAAGCCGTAGATAAGTTTAAGGTGTTCGCTGAATTTGCCGAATCTATTAACTATCTATATGTTATTGATGAAGACCGGAAGCTAGTCGGGGTGGTTTCTTATCGTGATTTACTATTAGCAGAGCCAGATGAAAAAATAAGTACAATTATGTATGAACGGATCATTTACGTTACGGTATCAACAGACCAAGAGGTTGTCGCGCAAATCGTCGGGCGTTATGATTTTATAGCCATACCGGTAGTTGATGAGGACAATATTCTCGTCGGAATTGTCACCGTCGATGACATCATTGACATTGTAATTAAGGAAGCCAATGAAGATATTGAAAAATTATCGGCGACAGGGAAATCGATCGATTTTGAAACAAAAACTTTAGTTGCAGCAGCAAGAAGGCTCCCCTGGCTGATCTTACTATTATTTATCGGTGTGGTTTCAGGAAGAATAATCAGCAGTTTTGAAGAAACCCTGCAACAGGTCGTGGCGCTTGCCTTTTTTATGCCGATGATTGCCGGAATGACCGGGAATACAGGAACCCAATCGCTGGCAGTCGTAGTAAGAGGGCTGATTTCGTACGATATTGATAAAGGTGTGATTGCGCGTTTAATCGCAAGGGAACTTGGTGTTGGGATTACCATCGGCATTACCTGCTCTATTCTTATTGCAGTGATTGCATATATCTGGCAGGGAAGTCTCATTTTAGGTGCTGTTGTCGGCAGTTCCCTATTTTTCACCCTTATCATCGGAACCCTTGCAGGGACGGTTATTCCTCTTATTTTATTTCGCTTAAAAATTGATCCTGCGGTTGCCTCAGGACCCTTGATCACAACGTTGAATGATATTTTTTCACTGCTTACCTACTTTGGGATTGCCACCATGTTTTTAAAATATCTCATGTAGAAAAAAAGCAGCTCCGTTCCGTTGCATTTTTAATTTTTCCGGAATGTCTCAAAGAAAAGGTCCATAATTATTTCTTAAATAGACAAACTGGTTTAAACTAGAGTAAGGAGAGAAACAATCATTTACTTAAGCGAAGGTGAATTATGTCAGACTTTATCCAATCGATTTTAGAGTTCTTATCACAATTGGGGTATTTCGGGATTGCGTTAGGATTAATGATCGAGATTATCCCAAGTGAAATTGTCTTAGGTTATGGCGGCTATATGATATCGCAAGGTCATCTCAATTTTTTCGGGGCCGTCATTGCAGGGACTGTTGGCGGAACAATCGCTCAATTGTTCTTATATTGGGCCGGCTATTTTGGGGGCAGACCTTTTTTGGAGAAATACGGAAAATATGTCTTGATTAAAAAGAATCATATTGATATAGCTGAACAATGGTTTGAAAAATATGGTGCTGGGGTTATTTTTTCCGCTCGGTTCATTCCCGTTGTTAGGCATGCGATTTCCATTCCAGCTGGTATTGCCAAAATGTCAGCAGCCAAATTTACGCTTTACACCGTGGCGGCTGTTATCCCATGGACAATTCTGTTCCTTTACTTAGGAAAAGTCTTAGGCAGTAACTGGGCGCATATTAAAGAGTATGCACAACCCTACGTAATGCCTGCCATCATTGGAGCTATTGTTCTAGGGGCAATCTATTTTTTAATCAAAAAGACAAAGAAAACCACCGATTAATTTCGGTGGTTTTCTTGTGTTGAAAATTTTCTTTGCGCCCATGTGTCGAGCTTTTTCACATGTTTTTTCCCAATCGTTAAACCATATAAAATCAGTAAAACAATAATTAATGTAAACGAGTCGACTTTATTTGTCGCGATAAAGTTAACAATGCCCATCAATACTTGAGGAATAACCCCTGTTAACACTAAGAGAACCGTGGCTATTTTAAACCAGAAGCTCGATTTCATTCCATATCTGGCATACAGCAAAAAGAAAGTGGACGACCAGGCTAATACTTCTAAACTCACTAAGATGGCCCACTTATTTTCAACCAAAAAATCCAATGTCCGTCCCACCTTTTACTTTTTAAAATGAAATGGCAGTGTTGACACAATAACCTTCTTTTTAAAAATAAGATAGGTACGAATTAATAAACTCGATTGGTTGTGCAAGATATTATGCCAGCTTTTCTTGGTAATAAATTGAGGAATCAATACTGTAACCCGATAATTGTTTTCGCTTGCTTTGTGCTCAACCGTATCAATAAATTTCGATAAAGGAATTAGAACACTTCGATAATGTGATTGTAAGGTAACGAGTCTCACATCCGGCTGCCATTGCTGCCATTTTTCCTCGAAGCGTTTTTCATCCTCACGATCAAACGACACATAAACGGCAAAGATTTGATCCGTTAATGATTTTGCATAATTAATCGAGTTCTCAACAACCTTCGTAATCCCTGCAACCGGTACAATAATCACATTCCCCTCAATCGGAAGGGCAGGATTGTCTGGATGAATCCTTAATTGTTCACCTACTGCTTCATAATGATAATTAATTCGTTTGAAGGCAAACACGATTAACGGTAAAAAGATGAACACAAACCATACTTGGCTAAATTTTGTTAAGAAGAAAATGATTAAAACGGCTAAGGTGATAAGTGCACCGACTAAATTGGCACTGAGTTTTGCGACCCATCCAGCCGGTTTTTCCCGTAACCACTTGATGATCATCCCTGATTGTGACAAGGTGAATGGAATAAAGACACCAACCGCATAAAGCGGAATTAAGTACTCCGTTTTCCCTTGGGAAACAATAATTAATATAATCGAAGCTACACCCAAGGAAACAATCCCATTGGAATACCCCAGTCTGTCTCCCCTAATCGTAAACATCCTTGGCATATACTTATCCTTGGCAAGTGCGTACGCTAATAAAGGAAATGCGGAATATCCAGTATTAGCAGCCAGCACTAAGATAATGGCAGTCGTTCCTTGGACAAAAAAGTAAAGATAATTGCGCCCAAAGGTTTCTTTGGCAATTTGTGAAACGACCGTTTCGTCATGCTTAGGCGAAATACCGTAATAATAGGCTAGGAAAGTAATTCCCGTAAATAATAAGGCTAGCAGCGTTCCCATTAAAATTAATGTCTTGGCAGCATTCTTAGGTGCAGGATCTTTAAAGCTTGGAATTGCATTCGAAATGGCCTCAACCCCGGTTAACGCCGAGCATCCCGACGCAAAGGCGCGAAGCAGTAAGAAAAGCGTAATCCCTTGAACCGGCGTCCCAATTGCTGCATGCTGAACGGTTGGGGAAACATTACCGGTCATAATTTTAAAGAGGCCGACACCAATGAGGATGAACAGAGCTATTACAAACAAATAAACCGGATAGGCTAGGATAGACGCTGATTCCGTTAACCCGCGCAGATTAAGAATGGTGATAAAGATAACTAGGACACAGGCAATCCCAACGGTATGCGCGTGCAGTATTGGAAAAGCTGATGTAATTGCATCAGTACCAGCGGTAACACTTACGGCCACCGTTAATATGTAATCGACTAAAAGAGATCCCCCTGCGATTAATCCCGCTTTCTCGCCGATATTTTCTTTTGAAACAATATAAGCCCCACCGCCATGTGGGTAGGAATAGATAATTTGTCGGTAGGATAAGATTAGGGCGGCTAATAGAAATAATACTCCCACTGCAATCGGAACGGAGTACCAGTAGGCAATGACACTAACTGTGGCTAACACAATTAGAATTTGTTCCGTCCCATATGCCACAGATGATAAGGCATCGGAAGATAAAATCGCTAAAGCCTTTAGGATATTTAATTTTTGTTCGCCTAGTGCCGTTGATTTTAACGGCCGGCCGATTAAGAATCTCTTAAAAGAAGAGAGCACTTGTTTCACCCACCAAATTTGAAGTAGAATTACCGATTGATTTTAACACAATACCCTTGGTTATATGAAGTGTTTTCTTTTTGAAACTACCAATTTTTTCATGTTACAGGCAATTAATAGCAGTTGTACTACTTAGTCTTATCCTAAATGGCACGATTAATGAAGAAAATTATCCGCAAAAGGCCGAAAAAAACTGCCTGGCATGTTTCTAGCCAAGCAGTCTATTGTTCTTAAAGCATCAAACCAGTAATGGCCGCTGTTAATAAACTCACAAGTGAAGCGCCAAACAGCAGTTTAAGCCCAAACTTGGCCACCTGGTTCCCTTTCTTTTCGTTCAGTCCTTTGACCGCTCCGGTAATAATCCCGATCGAGGAAAAGTTGGCAAAGGAAACAAGGAATACCGAAACGATCCCAATCGTTCTTGTTGAAAGCGTATCAGTGATTTTTGCTAAATCCATCATCGCTACAAATTCATTGGATAATAATTTTGTCGCCATAATGGTACCGGCCTTAACCACATCCGACGCCGGCACACCGACAATAAAGGCAAACGGCGCAAACACATACCCTAGAGCCACTTGGAAGCTGATACCGAATATCGCTGCAAATACATGATTGATTAGACTAATCAGGGCCACAAACCCAATCAACATCGCCCCAACGATGATCGCTACTTTGAATCCATCTAAAATATACTCTCCAAGCATTTCAAAAAAGGTTTGTTTTTCTTCTTCTTGAATATCAATAATATCTTCTTTCTCTGTAACCTCATAAGGATTAATGATATTCGCAATGATAAAACCGCCAAATAGGTTTAATACAAGGGCAGTAACCACATATTTTGGCTCAATCATTGTCATGTAGGCCCCTAAGATTGAGGCTGAGACTGTGGACATCGCAGAGGTACACAATGTATAAAGTCGATGTTCAGGTAAATAGGCAAGCTGTTTTTTCACCGAAATAAAAACTTCCGATTGACCAAAGACAGCTGATGCTACTGCATTATAGGACTCTAATTTACCGAGACCATTGATTTTACTTAACAGCAAACCGAGGAAGCGGATGATGATTGGAAGGACTTTAATATGCTGCGCAATCCCAATGAGCACAGAAATGAACACAATTGGCATCAAAACGTTTAGGAAAAACGGTCCTTCCCCTTTGTTAGCGATTCCACCAAACACAAAGTTAATCCCGTCAGCACTATACTTCAAAATATACTCAAACAAACTTGATATGCCTTTAATCAATATAAGGCCTACTTCTGTATTTAATAGTAAAAATGCTAAGACCAGCTGCAAAACAAGCATGGTGATAATGGGCTTGATTTTAATTCCCTTTTTATTAGAGCTGGCAATAAACGCTAGTAAAAAAATAACGACCACTGCTACTAGAAATAATATGTATTTCAAAATAATTCTCTCCCTTATCTAGGTGTCCATTTTGGAGTGTAAGAAGTTGAAAATAGCAATACGACAAAAATCGACATTCTTTAAACACGTTGTCGATTATAAAAGCGCTATCATTTTGTGTCAATTCATATAGACAAAGTAATACTATTCAGTTTTCCCCTACTTTTCTAATAACTATTAAAAATGATGGACGGTGTTCCAAAAAAAAACACGGAGGTCTTATTTAGACTCCGTGCTTTCATGTATGACGCTATAACTATTTTACGGCCGCTTCAATGACACGCTTCATTACCTGCATCTGTCCCAAATGAATACTCTCATGGAAAATCGCAAAATTTGCTAACTCACCAAAGGTCTCCTGACCAAGGAATGGCGTTTTCAGCCTCTCGATAAAACACTCCGCTGGTATTTCTTTTATTTGTGTCAATTGTTCTTGCAACTGCACGATTAATTCCTGCATAGGAGGAATATCTCCTTCCCAGGCAGCAGGACTCGTACCTGTGGCAAACAACGCCATGTAGTGGGCTGGCAGCTGGGTTGATTTTTTCGGAAAGCCAAACATCACTTGCTCGGCAACAGTGAGAACATGGCCCGCATGCCAATGAATGTTATTATTAAATCCTTCAGGCTGAACGCCGGCAATCCCCTCTTCTAGATCAGCCACAAAGTTAACAAATCTTCCCCTTGCAAGCTCAAAATGCTTGATTAATAATTCACTCATCTCTCTTTTCCTCCCTTTCGATTGCATATCTATAGTTTAATGGATTGGCACCCTTCATGGAAACCTACATTTCGATAGGGGCTTCCAATCCTACTAAACGTAACCCTTCTTTTAAAACTTCTGTTACCGCGTAGACGAGAGCTAATCGTGCCTGCTGTTCCGCACAGTCCTCGAGGATTTTCACCTCTGCGTAATATTTGTTGAACGCCTGTGCCAGGTCAATAATATATTTTGCCACTTGGGACGGGTCGAAGTTGAGACAGGCTCTCTTAATCGCAGGCGAGAATTCCATTAGGAGACTTGTTATCCTCCATTCTTTCTCCCATGAGTTGGTGTAGGTTGCAGCTGCCGACTCAATCTTACCAGCAGCTTTTCGTAAAATCGAACATGCCCGTGCATATGTGTATTGAACATAGGGACCGGTTTCCCCTTCGAAGCGAAGCATCTCTTCTAACGAAAATTCAATATCATTCATTCGATTGTTCTTTAAGTCATGGAAAATAACCGCCCCAACGCCAACTTGTTTGGCTACTTCATCTTTGTTTGAAAGAGTAGGATTTTTCTCTTCAATATTATGTCGGGCCATCGCAATAGATTCATTTAAAACTTCCTCTAATAAAACAACCTTTCCTTTTCTCGTTGACATTTTCTTGCCGTCTTTTAGCATCATCCCAAAGGGAATATGGTGCATTTGGTTCGACCAATCACAGCCCATCTTTGCTAACACTGCAATCAACTGTTTAAAATGCAGACTTTGTTCATGGCCAACCACATACAAAGATTGAACAAATTGGTATTCCTCCTGGCGATACAGAGCGGCAGCTAAATCACGGGTCGCATAAAGGGTGGCTCCGTCAGACTTCTTAATGAGGCACGGCGGCAGTTGTTCTTCCGTTAGTTCAACCACCTGCGCCTGATCCGATTCCACAAGTAAGTGCTGTTCCTCAAGAAGTTGAACAACTCGATCCATTTTGTCATTATAAAAGGCCTCGCCAGCATAGGAATCAAATTGAACGTTCATTAATTCATATATTCTTGAAAACTCTTTTAATGACTCATCACGAAACCATTTCCAAAGTTCTAATGCTTGTTCGTCCCCATCTTCCAGCTTCTTAAACCAACTGCGTCCTTGATCTTCAAGGGCTGGATCCTTTTCCGCTTCTTCATGAAATTTTATATAAAGGGATAATAACTCCTTAATCGGGTTTTGTTTAACCTTTTCAGCATCTCCCCAAAGTTGATAGGCCGTGATCAACTTCCCAAACTGCGTCCCCCAGTCACCGAGGTGGTTGATTTTAATCGGCTTATAGCCACATTTCTCCACAATTAGTGCGAGGGAGTTGCCGATGACCGTCGAACGCAAATGCCCCATCGAGAAAGGTTTCGCAATATTTGGGGATGACATGTCAATCGTAACTGCACCACCGTTTCCAAACGAGAGCGCACCGTAATTACCTTTTTGTGCGATGATCGCTCCCACGACTTGTTCAGAAGCTGTCTTTTTGTTTAAAAAGACATTTAGATACGCACCCACCACCGTTACTTTTTCAAATAGTGGAGAAGCAATCTGTTTACTTAATTCCTCCGCAATCACATTGGGTGATTTTCTTTTCAGCTTTGCTAACGTAAAGCAAGGGAAAGCTAAATCGCCATGTTCCTGTTGCTTAGGTTTTTCGATCATCAGTTCCAGGTCTGTCAGTGATACCTCTTCGTCAAGCAGATCATGTAAAAGAGCCGCCAGCTCTTGTTTAAAATTCATCTTCTTCGACCTCCTATTTTTTTAAAACGCAAAAAACTCCCGTCTCTACTAAAAGAGACGAGAGTTATAATCCCGCGGTACCACTCTAATTGTTCAAATAATGAACCAGCTTTCCTTTGTAACGGAGGACCCCTCCGGCATACCCTACTGTTTGTTTCAGGCACGCATCTCAAAAGTGCGCTTCATTATCTAGTCTGTTTCAGGCTCTCACCACCCCTGAATCGCTGCACCATCTTAGATAACTACTCTCTTTATCATTGATTTTTTCCGAATTTATTACCAGTTATTATACTGGATTAAAATGGTTTTTTCCAGTGACTTCTGATTATTTTTTACAATCAGGTAATCCTACTACTAAAGGAGGGACTTTAATGGCGAGAAGAAGAAATAAAATCCTTGTCCCAGAGGCGCGAAATGGCTTGGATGCGTTGAAGGCAAAAGTAGCAAATACCGGGAACCCAGAAGATGCGAAATTTGAAGCAGCCGAAGAAGTCGGGGTTCCATTGAAAAAAGGGTATAATGGCCAACTCACCTCAGAGCAGGCAGGGAAAGTAGGCGGCCGACTCGGAGGCAGCATGGTTCGGGAACTAGTGAAAATGGCACAAGAAAACCTAGCGAAAAAAAAGTAAGGACTGGGGCCTAATTTTTTTAGGTCTCCTTATTATTTTTGGCTGGTTAAAGGTTATTGTTGATATTTTACCAATATTGATTGGACGCGGATACAGCAAGACTCCTGCGCGATAAGCATGTCATGGGCAAGAACGCCTAAATAAGTGAATTTTAAAAAAAGCAATATTTTTGATTAGCAAAGTATATTTTTTAAAAAAAGTTTGACAATTTTGTGACAATTGATAGAATATTCTTACAGAGGAGTTGATGATGATGCAGGAAAAGCACTTAAAGAGTATTTTTACATTTAAGAGAACAGCTATCTTCGGAGGCAGTATAGGTATCATTTTTATTTTGTTAGGTCAATTTGCAAACGGTTACAATACCACTTATTTCTTAACTGCACTAGGATTTGGAATACTCGCCGGTTCCGTAGTCAATTACCTTTTTGGAACATTCTTAAGTTTAATGGAAGAATTCACTAGCAATCGTAAAAAGGGTGCAGCTATTGCCACTGCTTCAAAAAATTATTATCTTCTAAAATAGAAAAAGCGGATGGACCCCTTTTCGGGTATGTCCGCAGTCAGATATAAATACTAAAAGACTTGTACAGATGCGTACAAGTCTTTTTTATGTGGACAAACCCTTTACTAAAAACACTTTCATGATTTCCGCAATTTGTTCGGAACTCATCGGTTGATGATGCTTCTCCCAGTCTGATATTAAGGCAATATACATTTTTAAAAGCAGAAAGCTGGTAATTTCAGTATCGGCCGCTGGGATTGCCCCTTTGGCGATGGCGGCATCCATTTTCTGTCTTAAATAAGCAATAATTTCATCCTCGACGTGCTGCAGCATTTCCGAAACCGCTAAGGTCCCCATTTCCGTTTCCTCTTGGACCAGTTTAATCATCAGATGGTGCTGGGAACGAAACTCTAATAACCGATAAAGAGCCCGATGCACGTTTTCGGTAAAAGGTAACCCTGGTTGGATGACAGAGTCTGCTTCCGCAATCATTTCCTTCACCAAGGTTGAAATAATCTCTTCGAATAATTCTTCCTTATTTTTAAAAAAGGTGTAAATCGTCCCTTTGCCAACATTGGCCAGTTTTGCGACTTGATCCATCGTTGTTGCTTTATAGCCAAATAATGAAAAAGACTTGGTTGCTGCCTCTACTATCATTTTTCTCCGATCGGTTGCCATGTCGACCTCCACTGACCATTTTAGTTTTTTGGTCAATCTTTTTTTTTTTAATATACCATATGTAACATTCCAGTTCAATTTCACCAATAACAAAATGCAGATGCAAAGCCGGGCTCCTGATTAGGAACCCGTGGAGCGATAATGCTTTACCCCATATTGCCAAACTAGAAGACAAGGAAGAATAAACAAACTGCCCGCAATGGGGGTGAGCATGTAATAGAACTCGTTCCCACTGTTCTTCCCTATAATAAACAATAGTGGCAGATAATTTACTGTTCCAAAAGGAATCACGAAGGTAAAAAAACGAGTCACCCATTTTTGATAAATATTTAATGGGTATTGCGCCATTTCCCTTCCGCCATCAGTAAATATGTTGACCACCTCAAGACCTTCAATCGTCCAAAAACACAAGGTGGCGGCGAGGATGTAGATGCCTGTAAAAATAAACACCCCGCTAACAATCATCAGCACCAAAGTGACAGCTTTTATCATCGACCATTCGATGTTGAGATTGGCCAGGGCCCAGAACAAAACAACTGCACTTTGAAGGAGCCGGCCAAATCTCGTAAACTCGAACTTCGATCCGAGAACTTGGATAAACGTACTGCGGGGACGGACCAGTAATCGGTCAAATTCGCCAGTCCGAACTAAACTGGAAAAGGCATCAAAACCACGGGCAAAGCATTCACTCAGCGCGAAGGCCATGTGAATAATCCCAAAACAAAGCGCCACTTCAAAGAAATTCCATCCTCTAATTTGCCCAAACTGTTCGAACAAAAAGTAAAGACCCGCAAAGACCGTAAATGGAATAAAAAATTGCCCCAGCGATAATAACCAAAATGATGTCCGGTATTGCATTTGTGATTTAAAGTGAATCCATAAATATTTAACGTAGATTCCCATCGTCGATTAACCCCCTTGGACGACAACTTTCTTTAACACGTTGTTTAGTGCCGTTCTCCCCAGCCAAATCAGACCGAACAAATAAAAAAACTGAATGATGATCCCGATAATGGCATCCTGCGCCGGGATATGTCCTGAGTACACCCTGAACGGAAAATCTGCCGTCCATCGAAAGGGCAGGACATTCGCGATTTTTTGAAGCCACTCTGGCATGAGTGGTACAGGAATGATTAACCCGGCAAAAAATTCACCGAGGACACTAAACACCAACAGAGATCCCATTGGAGACAAGGTCACAAACACAGAAATATACAAAAACATCGAAATGGCCACGAGCAGCAGCAATCCTAGTATTAAAGAGCTTAAGAATAATACAAAGGCTGAGAAACTAGGCGGCATGGTCATGTTATATGGTTTTGGTAAAAAGAATGAAATGATTAAAATGGGGAAACAGCGCAAAAAGGCACTGGATAGCCGCTGCGCTAGCAGCTTAGCATACCAGAAACCATAAAGCTCACATGGCCGGCATAGTTCGTAAGCAATATTTCCGCTTGTAATCAGATCAAAAAGCTCCTGATCACGAAACCACATTGTTATAAAAACAAGAAAGGCCTGTTGCAGCCAGATGTAGGTGGTTATTTCTTTTAAAGAAATGGCCGGGCTATTGGTGGCATGTTCGTAAAAAGCTTTAAATACCATTAGCGCGATAAAACCCCAGAAGAATTGAGTGGCCACCCCCGCCAAAGCCGCAGTCCGGTATTGCATTCCCATGTTCAGCCTCATCTTCAAAACAGATAGATACACCCTCATATTTGGTACTCCTTATAGAGTTGGAGGATGATTTCCTCGATTGGCTGCGATTCAATCGTGACATCTATCAACTCCAGCTGATTAGACAATTGAGTAATAATCTCGGATGTGTTCGCCTGTTCGGTATCAATGCAGAGAACTACCCGTTCAGGTGACTGCGAAAGCACGGTTGCATGCGGAATCCGGATTGGACTTGCATATTTGCGGAAATCAGCTGTAATTGTTTTCTGAGCACCAAATTGTTTTCTTAATTCCTCTAACTGGCCGTCATACAATAAGCTCCCTTTTCCGATTAAGATGACCCTGTCGGCCAATGCTTCGATATCATTCATATCGTGGGTGGTGAGGATCACCGTGACTCCCTTCTCTTTGTTAATCGTTTTGATGAACTGGCGGACCGCTATTTTCGAGGCTGCATCGAGACCAATGGTTGGTTCGTCTAAAAATAATATTTTGGGATTATGTAGGAGTGAGGCCGCTATTTCGCAGCGCATCCGCTGCCCTAAACTTAATTGGCGGACGGGTGTATGGATCATGTTTTGCAGTTCGAGTGTTTCAATGAGTAGATCGAGCGTAGTTTGATATTCTTGCTGCGGTACCTTGTAAATGTCTTTTAACAGTTCAAACGAATCTAATACCGGGACATCCCACCATAACTGCGAGCGCTGGCCGAAGACAACTCCAATATTTTGTACATACTGAACCCGGTCCTTCCATGGTGTGAAGCCCATGATGGAGCAATTCCCAGTTTCAGGCACCAGGATCCCGCTCATGATTTTTATCGTGGTTGATTTCCCCGCCCCATTCGGGCCGATGTAGCCGACAATTTCTCCTGGATTAATAGAAAAAGAGATATCCTTAAGCGCATCAACAATTGTATGTTCTCGATAAAAAAGAGCCTTTGCCGCCTGGCGAAAGCCTGTCTGGCGCTTGGCCACCTTGAATGATTTACTTATATTTTGCACATGAATCAACCGCTTTCCCCTCCTAATTCATCTTGAGTCACAGAGGAAAATAATAACATCTGGAATAAATTTGTGTCAAGAATTTTCTAAATAATGAAGTTTTTTAAACGTTAACAAAATATACATTTTTATCCTCTAAACATCACCTTAATTTTTATAAAATGAACTTGTGCAAGACACGGAGAAAGGAAGTGGCGTATGCTGTTTAAATCACGTATTAAATCAGATGAATTAAAAATTCTATCTTACTTAAACACACGAATGAATTTACCTGAAAATGATAAGCAGTACTTTTTAAAACTAAAAAAGGGGTTTGAAGGGGAATTGATGTTTGACTTGTTAACCGAAAAACTTCATTGTCATTGTTTGATACTAAACGATTTGTTACTCAAGGTTAACAATACGACGTTCCAAATCGATACCCTAATCATCAAAGATACGCTTCATCTTTTTGAGGTAAAAAATTATAAAGGCGATTATTATTTTGAAGATGACAAATTTTATCCAAAGAAGTCTGAAAATGATATTCTCAATCCACTCGACCAAATAAAGCGAGGTGAATCCTTACTCCAAAAATTACTACATCAACATGGTTTCAATTTCTTCATTAACGCAAAGGTAATTTTTATCAACCCCGAATTTACCCTTTATCAAGCACCTAAAGACAAACCTATTATTTATCCGACACAAATTAATAGTTTCATGAAAAATTTTGACAACACCTCCTTGAAATTAAATAACAAGCACAGAAAGCTAGCAGAACTATTAGTTTCACTGCATATTTCCAAGTCTTCTTATACTCAGATACCCACTTATCATTATAGCCAGTGTAAAAAGGGAATTACTTGTTCAACCTGCGATTCTTTTTTGATTACAGTCGAGGGAAGAAACTGTAGGTGCTTGGAATGCGGACAAGTTGAATTGGTTGAATCAGCTGTTTTGAGGATTGTAGAGGAAATAAAGGTTCTTTTTCCAGGTATGAAAATTACAACTAATTTGGTTAATGAATGGTGTAGTGTGGTTGGTTCTAAAAAGAGAATCAGCAGGATTCTAGAGAAGAACTTTAAAATTGTCGGGGTTCATCAGTGGGCCTTTTACGAATGAAAGAAGAATTTATTTTAGTTTTATTGGTAGCTTTGTCAGGTCTTCTCCTAAATAACTTATAATAGGAACTTTTGATCCTTAAATACCCTATGAAGGACATTTTGCCCGTTCACTTGAGGAATGTGTCCTTCACCTAACTTATGAAAGACATTCTTCTTAC
>NZ_JBALOS010000076.1:0-2988 GCF_036962765.1 Neobacillus drentensis | reverse complement strand
AAGAGTTATAAACCTTTTAGGTTAAGTTAGAAAGGGCGCACGGTGAATGCCTTGGCACTAGGAGCCGATGAAGGACGGGACTAACACCGATATGCTTCGGGGAGCTGTAAGTAAGCTTTGATCCGGAGATTTCCGAATGGGGAAACCCACTGTTCGTAATGGAACAGTATCTTTACCTGAATACATAGGGTATTGAAGGCATACCCGGGGAACTGAAACATCTAAGTACCCGGAGGAAGAGAAAGCAAACGCGATTCCCTGAGTAGCGGCGAGCGAAACGGGACATAGCCCAAACCAAGAGGCTTGCCTCTTGGGGTTGTAGGACACTCAACATGGAGTTACAAAGGAACGGGGTAGATGAAGCGACCTGGAAAGGTCCGTCAGAGAAGGTAAAAACCCTGTAGTCGAAACTTCGTTCCCTCCTGAGTGGATCCTGAGTACGGCCGGACACGTGAAATCCGGTCGGAAGCAGGGAGGACCATCTCCCAAGGCTAAATACTCCCTAGTGACCGATAGTGAACCAGTACCGTGAGGGAAAGGTGAAAAGCACCCCGGAAGGGGAGTGAAATAGTTCCTGAAACCGTGTGCCTACAAGTAGTCAGAGCCCGTTCATGGGTGATGGCGTGCCTTTTGTAGAATGAACCGGCGAGTTACGATCCCATGCAAGGTTAAGTTGAAGAGACGGAGCCGCAGCGAAAGCGAGTCTGAATAGGGCGTTTGAGTATGTGGTCGTAGACCCGAAACCAGGTGATCTACCCATGTCCAGGGTGAAGTCCAGGTAACACTGGATGGAGGCCCGAACCCACGCACGTTGAAAAGTGCGGGGATGAGGTGTGGGTAGCGGAGAAATTCCAATCGAACTTGGAGATAGCTGGTTCTCTCCGAAATAGCTTTAGGGCTAGCCTCACGTAGTAAGAGTCTTGGAGGTAGAGCACTGTTTGGACTAGGGGCCCTCATCGGGTTACCGAATTCAGACAAACTCCGAATGCCAAAGACTTATCCGTGGGAGTCAGACTGCGAGTGATAAGATCCGTAGTCAAAAGGGAAACAGCCCAGACCACCAGCTAAGGTCCCAAAGTATACGTTAAGTGGAAAAGGATGTGGAGTTGCTTAGACAACCAGGATGTTGGCTTAGAAGCAGCCACCATTTAAAGAGTGCGTAATAGCTCACTGGTCGAGTGACTCTGCGCCGAAAATGTACCGGGGCTAAACGTATCACCGAAGCTGTGGATTGACATCTACGATGTCAGTGGTAGGAGAGCGTTCTAAGGGCGTTGAAGCTAGACCGTAAGGACTGGTGGAGCGCTTAGAAGTGAGAATGCCGGTATGAGTAGCGAAAGATGAGTGAGAATCTCATCCACCGAATGCCTAAGGTTTCCTGAGGAAGGCTCGTCCGCTCAGGGTTAGTCGGGACCTAAGCCGAGGCCGAAAGGCGTAGGCGATGGACAACAGGTTGATATTCCTGTACCACCTCTTTATCGTTTGAGCAATGGGGGGACGCAGGAGGATAGGGTAAGCGCGCTGTTGGATATGCGCGTCTAAGCAGTTAGGCTGAGAAGTAGGCAAATCCGCTTCTCGTGAAGGCTGAGCTGTGATAGCGAGGGAAATTTAGTACCGAAGTTCCTGATTCCACACTGCCAAGAAAAGCCTCTAGCGAGATAAAAGGTGCCCGTACCGCAAACCGACACAGGTAGGCGAGGAGAGAATCCTAAGGTGAGCGAGAGAACTCTCGTTAAGGAACTCGGCAAAATGACCCCGTAACTTCGGGAGAAGGGGTGCTTTTTGAGGTGAATAGCCTCGAAGAGCCGCAGTGAATAGGCCCAGGCGACTGTTTAGCAAAAACACAGGTCTCTGCGAAGCCGCAAGGCGAAGTATAGGGGCTGACGCCTGCCCGGTGCTGGAAGGTTAAGAGGAGGGGTTAGCGCAAGCGAAGCTCTGAATCGAAGCCCCAGTAAACGGCGGCCGTAACTATAACGGTCCTAAGGTAGCGAAATTCCTTGTCGGGTAAGTTCCGACCCGCACGAAAGGCGTAACGATCTGGGCACTGTCTCAACGAGAGACTCGGTGAAATTATAGTACCTGTGAAGATGCAGGTTACCCGCGACAGGACGGAAAGACCCCGTGGAGCTTTACTGTAGCCTGATATTGAATTTTGGTACAGCTTGTACAGGATAGGTAGGAGCCTGAGAAGCCGGAGCGCTAGCTTCGGTGGAGGCGTCGGTGGGATACTACCCTGGCTGTATTGAAATTCTAACCCGCACCCCTGATCGGGGTGGGAGACAGTGTCAGGTGGGCAGTTTGACTGGGGCGGTCGCCTCCTAAAAAGTAACGGAGGCGCCCAAAGGTTCCCTCAGAATGGTTGGAAATCATTCGCAGAGTGTAAAGGCACAAGGGAGCTTGACTGCGAGACCTACAAGTCGAGCAGGGACGAAAGTCGGGCTTAGTGATCCGGTGGTTCCGCATGGAAGGGCCATCGCTCAACGGATAAAAGCTACCCCGGGGATAACAGGCTTATCTCCCCCAAGAGTCCACATCGACGGGGAGGTTTGGCACCTCGATGTCGGCTCATCGCATCCTGGGGCTGTAGTCGGTCCCAAGGGTTGGGCTGTTCGCCCATTAAAGCGGTACGCGAGCTGGGTTCAGAACGTCGTGAGACAGTTCGGTCCCTATCCGTCGTGGGCGCAGGAAATTTGAGAGGAGCTGTCCTTAGTACGAGAGGACCGGGATGGACGCACCGCTGGTGTACCAGTTGTTCTGCCAAGAGCATCGCTGGGTAGCTATGTGCGGACGGGATAAGTGCTGAAAGCATCTAAGCATGAAGCCCCCCTCAAGATGAGATTTCCCATAGCGCAAGCTAGTAAGAACCCTGAAAGATGATCAGGTTGATAGGTCAGAGGTGGAAGCGTGGTAACATGTGGAGCTGACTGATACTAATCGTTCGAGGACTTAACCATTTTTAAGGCTAACTTGAGTTTACAAACTTCTTCT
>NZ_JBALOS010000075.1:0-8984 GCF_036962765.1 Neobacillus drentensis | reverse complement strand
AATTAATGCGAAAACAGCTTAAAGAAATAGGCTATGTTAAAGCATATTTTTGATTTTGGCACCCTGTTGATTGGAGCGAAGCGCCTGGAGCGGAAATCAACAGGCAAGTTTAACAGAGGCAAGAAATAAAAAACAAGAACCGAGAACTCGGTCCTTGTTACTACAGCCATTTAATTTTCGGCTCAGTTTTATTCATAATTCGTTTGATATTTGTTCGATGCCGGTAGATGACAAACGAAGCAAGGAAAAGAACGACAATGAGTAAGGGAATGTCCCATTCATAAATAACACCTGAAACAATCGCAAACATCACGGCTGTAACCCCAGCAATCATAGAAGATAAGGACACATATTTTGATATGTATAAACTAATAAAAAAGAAAATCAATACAGTAATAAACATAAACGGAGCATAGAACAATACGACACCACCTGATGTAGCCACCGCTTTTCCGCCACGAAACCCTGCGAAGATGGGATAGGTATGTCCGACTACAGCAAAAATCCCCGCCAGTAATGGACTGATCTCAACTTGAAAGAGGTGCGGCAAGGCAGCTGCTAAAGTCCCTTTCAGGATATCAGCAAGTGTAACGGCTAATCCTGCTTTTACTCCCAATGTTCGAAATGTATTAGTACCTCCTAAATTTCCGCTCCCATGTTCACGAATATCTGTTTTATAAAAAACCTTTCCGATTATTAATCCAGATGGGATTGAACCAAGTAAATATGCCAGAATCAATACTAAAATAATTTGAACCATTCATTATTTCTCCTTCTACAAAAAGATCCAGTCCTTCTATTTTACCATGTAATTTAGAAAAAACACTATTATTCCTTTCCCATGACACTGCTTTTTTGATTAATAGTCAAAAGTAAGAACAAATAGAGTCAAATTTATTACAAAAATAAGGAGAATTATCAAACGATTTGATAACCCATTGAAAGCCATGTATGGAGTAAATATAATTTAGATAAAAACATAGAAAACCAATATAAACCGGCCTAGAAAACGTGAGAATGGTCGGTTTTAGCATATCATCTTAAAATGAAAGAGGTGAATTTAAATGGTAACCAATCTTCAGCAATATTTTCATTACCAAGACCAAGATGTGAAAATTTTATATGTAGAAGAGGAAAAGTTTACACGAGATAAGCTTCTCTGCGTACTTAAACGCCGGTTTGCCAATGTTTATGCAGCAACCGACGGTGTCGATGGATATGATCTTTACCAACGTTATCATCCTGAGTTAATTATCTGTGCTCTCAAAATGAACCAATGGAGCGGATTAGAAATGATCAAAAAAATCCGGGCATTAAACGATAAAGTGCAAGTGATTGTTACAACAAATTATAAAGATCAAGAATACTTATTACAGACATTCGCAAATCATGTAAACCATTATATCTTAAAACCCATCGACTTAAATCAGCTCTATCAATCCATTCAAAAATCAGTCTATCAAATACACCTTGAACAAGCTTTTTCCAAACAAAAGAAGTTGACAAGAGCCCTATTGGACTTTCAGGACAATCTTATCTTTATTATTGAAAACGATGAAATAATCGAATTCAATCAAGCCTTTTCCAACTTTACAGGAATTTGCAAGGATCAGACACTTTTACATAAGAGTCTTTCTAGTTTTTTTGTAGATGATGCTAATTGTTTTTCTCCCATCAACAAAAGCAGATGGTTTGAGGAGTTAAAAGAATCGAGGAAAATCTCTGTAAATATACACTGGAAAGACATCGGTGGTAGAAAGATGATTTTTACTTTAAGGTGCGAGTCCATACCTGGTTCGAACCAGTATATTGTTATATGTAAGGATATCACTAATATAGAGGATGAATCTAGAAAGAATAGACAATTAGTGCTGATGGATTCTTTAACGAACAGTGTTAACTCATTAGAAATTAATGCGATCTTGGAAGTAGAGCTGAGACGTGCAGAACGATTAAACCAGCCATTTTCGATGATTTTAATGGATATCGATTTCTTTAAAGATGTAAATGAAAGGTATGGACAACAGGCAGGTGATAAAGTCCTCTCTACCATCTCCATCATTGTTCAACAACGGATTCGAGAAACAGATATTTTTGCCCGCAGGGGAGGGGAAGAATTCATTCTACTCACCCCTGGAACAGATGGAAATGGGGCACAGGAATTAGCGGAATCTATCGGTACGATTATCGAGGAGTTTCATTTTCAAAATATCAGAAAGATAACGTGTAGTTTTGGGATTTCCGAGTTTTCTAATGGGAAAGCAAAAGATGAATTAATCTTAGAGGCAAATCAAGCACTCACTCAGTCTAAAGACAATGGAAGAAACTGTGTAACTATTTACAACAAAGCGAGTTAAGAAGGTGATTATAGTGCATGTGTGGTATATTTTTTTACTCTTTGGTTTCGGAGCGTTTAGCTTTATCATTTTTAACCATTTTAAGAGGGATCAAGAGCATCGAAACCTGCTAGAGAAAAGTGAAAAAAAGTACCAGGATTTAACAAAAAAATACGAAGCACTAGAAAACAAAAATTTACATTTAGAAAAGCAAATTCAAGAAGAAAAAGAAATAACTACCATGATCGAACAAGTGTTTTGCCAGCCGTTAAATAGCTTATCATTGTTAATTCAAGACGTAAGAGAAGCACATGAGTTCGGGGAAATTGATGATCACTATATAGCCAGTTTTACTTGTGAAAGCATGCAGCAAATTAAGCTAATGTCACAGTCGATTAATGATATTCACATAAAAAGTAAATCAAATGAGGAAAAAACCCTTATCTAAGTACGTGAATCAAGACATTCTAAGCAGACTTTAGTCCATACTTTTTCTCTTTAAGATTTTAAATTATGTTTTTTTTGAAAAAATAGGTAAAATAAAGAAAAAAGCTTAGGAGTGAGATGGATGAACATTGAAAATCCAAGTCGCAATGAAATCGGAACGATTTTAAAAAAAGCCAAAAGAATCGCGGTAGTTGGTTTGAGTAATAATCCTGAACGAACCTCTTATCTAGTGACAGAAGCCATGCAAAAAGCAGGTTATGAAATTATTCCGGTGAATCCAACGATTGATGAGGCTCTAGGCGTGAAAGCTGTTGCATCACTTAAGGATATTGAAGGACATGTGGACNNAGATATATACTGGGCCCAACTTGGCCTCGAAAATGAAGAAGCATATGAGTTCCTTAAAAGTAAAGGCTATACAGTAATCATGAATCGCTGTATTAAAGTTGAACATGCATTAACCAGGGTTTAAAATCCTGCCTAAAAACTGCTAATTTCTAGCAGTTTTTTTATTTATATCTGCCTTAAAACCTATGATAATTTTATTACGAAAATGTGTTGTTTAAAATTACGTATTTGCTAAATCGAAATAAATCGCTACAATAAAGCATAGACGCCGCGAGAAATATGATAAAATAAAAAACGGCAAACATTGGTTCTATTTTACTTTTATAAACAGAAAATATAAAGAATGACTATTCAATTAGTTCATGAAGCAATTAGAAGGATACTTCTTTTTGTAGGGAATGAAAGGGGTATTTTAGTGGCAAGGAATCAGCAAGTTTTTGATTATAATGATGATGCCATACAGGTACTAGAAGGACTGGAGGCGGTTAGGAAACGTCCAGGAATGTACATTGGCAGCACCGATTCACGCGGTCTTCACCATCTCGTTTATGAGATTGTCGATAATTCCGTCGATGAGGCGCTGGGTGGATTTGGTGATCAAATCATTGTAAAAATACACAAAGATAATTCTATTAGTGTTCATGACCGTGGACGCGGAATGCCTACTGGTATGCACAAAATGGGGAAACCGACACCAGAGGTTATTTTAACGGTGCTTCATGCTGGCGGAAAGTTCGGCCAAGGCGGCTATAAAACAAGCGGCGGATTGCACGGTGTTGGTGCATCTGTTGTTAATGCCTTATCAGAATGGTTAACTGTCACCATTAAAAGGGACGGTTTCGTATATGAACAGCGCTTTGAAAATGGGGGGAAACCAGTAACAACCCTCGAAAAAATCGGCAAAACTAATCAAACGGGGACAACGATTCATTTCAAGCCAGATGCGACAATTTTTTCGACAACCACTTATAATTTCGAAACCTTATGCGAGAGGTTAAGAGAGTCAGCCTTCTTGTTAAAAGGATTAAAAATTGAAATTATCGATGATCGTAATGATTTCCACGAAGTCTTTCATTATGAAAATGGAATTGAAGCGTTTGTTGCCTATTTAAACGAAGAGAAGGATGTCCTCCATCCAGTTGTTAGTCTGGAAGGCTCTCATCATGGGATTGAAGTGGATTTTGCGTTTCAATTTAATGATGGCTATTCAGAAAATGTCCTCTCCTTTGTTAATAATGTCCGCACAAGAGATGGGGGTACCCACGAGGCCGGAGCAAAAACAGCAATGACCAGGGTATTCAATGATTATGCTCGCAAGGTCTCCTTCTTAAAAGAAAAAGACAAAAACCTTGATGGTGCAGATATCCGCGAAGGATTATCGGCAATTATCTCCGTAAGAATCCCGGAAGAATTGCTCCAGTTCGAAGGACAAACGAAAGGGAAGTTAGGAACAAGTGAAGCACGGTCAGCTGTTGATTCAGTTGTTTCTGAGCACCTCTCCTATTTTCTAGAAGAGAATCCTGATATTAGCTCCCTTCTTATCAAAAAATCGATCAAAGCCTATCAAGCAAGAGAGGCTGCTAGGAAAGCCCGTGAGGACGCAAGAAGCGGTAAAAAACGTAAACGCTCAGATGCTGTCTTATCTGGTAAATTAACACCTGCACAATCACGGAATCCGCAAAGGAATGAAATCTACCTGGTTGAGGGTGATTCCGCGGGAGGTTCTGCAAAACAAGGGCGTGACCGACGCTTCCAAGCAGTCCTTCCACTTAGAGGTAAAGTAATTAATACTGAAAAAGCTAAGCTCGCTGACATTTTTAAAAATGAAGAAATCAATACGATTATTCATGCAATCGGCGGCGGAGTTGGATCCGATTTTAATGTAGAAGACATCAATTACGATAAAATAGTCATTATGACAGATGCGGATACAGATGGAGCGCATATTCAGGTTTTGCTGCTTACTTTCTTTTATCGTTATATGAAGCCGTTGTTAGAAGCAGGCAAAGTGTTTATTGCACTGCCACCGCTTTATAAGGTGAGTAAGGGGACAGGCAAAAAGGAAATTATTGAATATGCTTGGAATGAGGATGAACTTCAAGGTGCAATGAAAAAAGTGGGTAGAGGGTATATTATCCAGCGTTACAAAGGACTTGGTGAAATGAACGCCGACCAGCTCTGGGAAACAACCATGGACCCTGAAACACGGACGTTAATTCGAGTGAAAATTGATGATGCTGCACGTGCAGAACGCCGAGTGACCACACTGATGGGTGACAAGGTTGAACCACGACGTAAATGGATTGAAAGCAATGTAGCATTTGGTTTAGAAGAAGATGACACGATTTTAGAAAATGAAAATATTACGGTCTCCGAGGAGGGTTCTGAAGGATGAGTGCAACTGAAAAATTCCGAGACTTGCCTCTAGAAGATGTCATTGGTGATCGTTTTGGCAGATATAGTAAGTATATTATCCAGGAGCGTGCTCTTCCGGATGCACGTGATGGTCTAAAGCCCGTACAGCGACGAATTCTTTATGCGATGCATGTAGAAGGAAATACACACGATAAAGGCTTTCGAAAATCAGCTAAAACGGTTGGTAATGTAATTGGTAATTACCATCCACACGGGGATTCCTCCGTATACGAGGCAATGGTGCGGATGAGTCAGGACTGGAAGGTTCGTAATGTCCTTGTTCAAATGCATGGAAACAATGGGAGTGTCGATGGTGACCCGCCTGCTGCGATGCGTTATACAGAAGCAAGGCTTTCCGCTATTGCCGCTGAATTAATGCGTGATATTGAAAAAAATACGGTTGAATTTATTCCAAACTTTGATGATACATCGAAAGAGCCAACCGTTTTACCAGCGATGTTCCCGAACCTTTTAGTCAATGGATCGACAGGAATTTCTGCGGGTTATGCAACAGATATTCCACCACATCACCTTGGTGAAATCATTGACGGGGTAATCAAGAGAATGGACCATCCTGATTGTTCTGTGGAAGAATTAATGACAATCATTAAAGGTCCAGATTTCCCGACGGGCGGTATTATACAAGGGATAGATGGGATTAAAAAAGCCTATGAAACTGGTAAAGGGAAAATAATCGTCCGCAGTAAAGCCGATATCGAAGAGGTTCGAGGCGGTAAGCAGCAAATCGTCGTTTCAGAAATTCCATATGAGGTGAATAAAGCCAATCTCGTTAAAAAAATGGATGAGTTCCGACTTGATCGAAAAGTGGAAGGCATCTCAGAGATTCGTGATGAAACGGACCGGACAGGTCTAAGAATCGTTATTGAACTAAAGAAAGATGCCGATGCAGCTGGTGTCTTGAACTATTTATATAAAAATAGTGATCTTCAAGTAACCTATAATTTTAATATGGTTGCGATTCATAAGAAACATCCAAAATTAATGGGACTTAGAGAATTATTGGATGCCTATATCGAGCACCAAAAAGAAGTAGTCACAAGAAGAACGCAATATGATCTTAATAAAGCAAGAGAACGGCAGCATATTGTTGAGGGTTTAATGAAGGCTTTATCGATTCTTGATGAAGTGATTGCTACCATCCGTGCATCCAAGGATAAACGCGATGCGAAGGATAATTTGATTGCAAAGTTTGCCTTTACTGAGCTGCAATCTGAAGCAATTGTTTCCTTACAACTCTACCGCTTAACGAACACCGATATTACTGCACTGAGACAGGAAGCGGAAGAATTAGCGAAGAAAATCGAAGAGCTTACTAGCATTTTAGCAAGTGAAAAAGCCCTGTTCACTGTGATTAAAAAAGAATTAAAAGACGTAAAAAAACGTTTTGCAGATGAACGTCGTTCTAAGATTGAAGCAGAAATCGAAGAATTGAAAATCAACCTTGAAGTTACTGTCCCTAGCGAAGATGTGATTGTAACGATTACAAAACAAGGCTATGTGAAACGGACGAGCCCGCGTTCTTATGCAGCTTCCAATGGTCAGGATTTAGCAATGAAGGATACTGATCGATTATTAGCGCAGCTTGAAATGAATACGAAGGATGTCTTGCTCCTCTTCACAAATAAAGGGAATTATTTATTCTGTCCTGTTCATGAACTACCAGATATCCGCTGGAAAGACCTAGGACAACATGTGGCGAATATTATTCCAATAGATCGTGATGAAGAAATCATTCAAGCGATTCCTGTCAAAGACTTCGAAGCAAATTTATTCCTTGTTTTTGTCACGAAAAATGGCATGGTTAAGAAAACCGAACTGAAACAATACAAAGCACAACGATATTCTAAACCACTTGTTGCCGTTAATCTTAAAGATGATGATCAAGTAATGGATGTTCATTTAACAGATGGAACAAAAGAATTATTTGTCGTTACGCACTTAGGTTATTCATTATGGTTTCATGAAGAAGAAATCAGTATTGTTGGTGCACGTGCCGCAGGTGTTAAAGGAATCAATTTAAAGGATGAGGATTTCGTGATTGGCGGAAAAATCATTGATCCAGCTAGTAACGAAACAATCGTCATTTCTACACAGCGTGGTGCTGTGAAGAGGATGAAAATGAAAGAGTTTGAAAAAGCCACCAGGGCTAAACGTGGTGTGGTCATTTTAAGGGAGCTTAAATCAAATCCACACCGCATCGTGGGATTTGAAATTGCCAATGAACATGATGTGATTTATATCCAAACGGAAAAAGGTCACATCGAAACCCTTAATACAGTAGACATACATTTCAGTGACCGTTATTCGAATGGATCATTTATTCTTGATGAACAAGATAACGGCAAGGTAACGATTGTTTGGAAAGTAACCACTCCAGAAAAATCAAGTGAATAAAATTTTTCCGGGACTCTCTAAAAATAGAGAGTCCCTTTTTCATCTTTTTTCCAAAACTGGACATACTAACTAGTATCAGATTGGGGGGTTCATGGATGAAAAAAGAGATGCTTTTGGTTCTTGCTTCGTTTTTTCTCATGTCACTTACTGCGATTACTGGGGTTTATGCAATTGAAGAAACAACAAAAATAATTACGATTTCAAAAGACAATGTAGATATTACAGGTGATGGTAAAGAGGAAGAGATTCTACTTAAAGGAGTTCCTTATCAGAAAGAAGATTCCTTTTTAGAGAGGATTTACATCGATATTAGCGCCTCAAATGGAAAAAAATTCACGTATCCTTTAGAAAGTGGTGCGAAGGCTTCACTTCATATTGTCGATTTAAACAATGATGGAGTAAAGGACATATTTGCAAGTGTGTTAACTAGGGAAAGTGAAAAAATAGTCCAACATTACTCCTATTCTATCAAGAACAATGTCCAGACAAAGTTAGCTCTGCCTGAACCGCTTGAAATAGATAGTCACTTTCTAAATGGATACAAAGCGGAAATTAAAATTAACAAAACGGGCCAGTGTTACTTATTTGATTTAAAGGACCGTCAACAATATTATAAAAAGCTTGGACTTTATTATCATGGAAAGCTAAATGAGCCTACAGAATTAACCGTTAATCCTTTTAGCAGTCTCAGGCCTATCCATGTAGAGGATCATAAAGTGGGGTTACTAGGGGAGCAGCGAATAACGGGGATCGCCAATGCCGATGTCATTGCCTCTATTGAATCAACGTGGTCATATGATCACGGCAAATGGAAGTTAGACCGGACAGTTGTTCATAAAGAAATAAATAAATGATCTACATGCTATCGGCACAGGTTCTCCTGTGTTTTTTTTTAATTTTTATCAAATTATCGAAGGGGATATACATAGCTTTACAAAATTTTCCCTTGAGTTTGAGTATAATCATAAATGAATAGTATTGTTCATATTTAGTTCATAAAAATAAGGTAAATTTACTCATAAA
>NZ_JBALOS010000074.1:1225-29403 GCF_036962765.1 Neobacillus drentensis | reverse complement strand
ATAGTAAGATATGTAATGTAGGATATCGAACAATGGAGGAGTGAGCGCCTGTGCCAATTGATTGGGATGAAAAGGATGGGATTTTTCATTTGTACAATAACAAAATTAGTTATTTGATTCAAATTGTCCATGGTAAATATCCCGCACATTTGTATTGGGGCAAGAGGGTTAAGGCGCTGCAGCCTTCTTCCATTCTGACGTTTAAACGCAGGCCTTTTTCGCCGACGACGGAACCTTCTCTTCCGCAATTTTCACTTGATACACTGCCACAGGAATATCCCGCTTTTGGGAATGGGGACTTTCGTTCGCCGGCCTATCAGATCCGTTCCGCTGACGGAACTACGGTAACGGAATTTGTCTATGATTCTCATGAAATTTTTCAAGGAAAGCATCCACTAGAGGGATTGCCGGCAGCTTATGTCGAGAATCATTTTGAGGCAGAAACATTAGTGCTAACAATGGTAGATTCCATGCTAGGAATCGGGATGAATCTTCATTATACAATTTACTGTGATTTTGATGTGATAACGAGATCGGTCTCCTTTGAGCACCTTGGGAGCCATGATGTGGAAATACATAAATGTATGAGTATGTCAGTAGACATGCATCAATCAGATTGGGATTGGCTGCACCTTTATGGAACATGGGGGCGTGAGCGTCACATCGAAAGGCAGCCACTCAACCACGGAATTCAAATGATTTCATCAGCTCGGGGTGCAAGCAGCCATCAACATAATCCTTTTATTGCGCTGCTTTCAAAAGACGCCAACGAAGAGTATGGGGAGGTATATGGAGTCAGTTTGGTCTACAGTGGGAATTTTCAAGCTTCCATCGAAGTGGATCCGTATCAAACCGCAAGACTTAGCATCGGCATAAACCCCTTTGATTTTACTTGGGTGCTGAAGCCGGGGGAAACGTTTCAAACACCTGAGGCTATAATGGTTTATTCCTCGGAAGGGCTTGGAGGAATGTCCAGGACTTTTCATAAAATACTGAGGGAAAGAGTTTGTCGTGGGGTATACCGTGACAAAACACGCCCAATTCTCATTAATAACTGGGAAGCTACCTATTTTAATTTTAATGAAAAAAAACTTTTCGATCTTGCGGATGCAGCAAAGGAGTTGGGCATCGAACTGTTTGTATTGGATGATGGCTGGTTTGGGCATCGTGACAATGATAAAAGTTCGTTGGGTGATTGGTTTGTTTTTAAGAAAAAACTTCCGAATGGTTTAGACGGGCTGGCTGATTATATCCAAAAAAAGGGGATGCAATTTGGGCTATGGGTCGAGCCGGAAATGGTTTCTCCTGACAGTAATTTGTACCGGAAGCATCCTGATTGGTGTCTCCATGTGCCGGGACGGAGCCGGACACAGTCCAGAAATCAGTTAATTCTTGATTTAAGCCGGGAAGACGTATGTAATTTTTTAATCGAAACGCTCACCCGCGTTTTTAGCAGTGCTAAGATCTCCTATGTGAAATGGGATATGAATCGTAATATGACCGAGGTGGGTTCGACTGCGCTTCCACCCCATAGGCAAAAGGAAACCGCACACCGTTATATGCTTGGCTTGTATCGAATCCTAGAAAAACTGACCAAACGATTTCCACAGATCTTATTTGAAAGCTGTTCCGGAGGAGGCGGTCGCTTTGATCCTGGCATGCTCTATTTTATGCCGCAAACCTGGACGAGTGATGATACAGATGCTGTTGAACGGCTTAAGATTCAATACGGAACAAGTCTCATTTATCCTGCGATTACCATGGGGGCACATGTATCAGATGTGCCGAATCATCAGGTGGGGAGAACTACACCGCTTTTAATGAGATGCCATGTAGCGATGGCTGCAAATTTGGGGTTTGAATTAAATATCGACAAACTGAGTAGTGATGATAAGAAGGTTGTAATGGAGCAAATCAAACGATATCATCAAATCAAGGATATTGTCTGTTTTGGTGACTTATACAGGCTGTTAAGTCCGTTTGATGGAATGGATTCGGCTTGGATGTATGTTTCACCGAATCAGGAAAGGGCTGCAGTTTTTTACTATAAAACCTTGGCAACACCGAATCCGCCGTTTTTCCGGCTGAAGTTGCGCGGGCTAAAGTCGTGTGAGATTTATAGAGTAAATAAGGGAGAACAGGTATATGCGGGCGATGAGTTAATGAAAATTGGATTAACGCTGCCACTGATAAATAGAGATTTTTCCTCGAGTATTTACCACATTGAAGCATTCGAAAAGTAATCAAATATAAAATATGATCTTTCAGGTCTGATATAATCGTAGTATTTGTAATCGCTTCCGTAAGGGGAAAGAAGCCTCTTGAAATGGTCCGAGTAGAAAAACAGGGCAAATTTTTAATGTAAGGGGAGAGTTCATATATGGAAAAATACATTTTATCCTTAGATCAAGGGACAACAAGTTCACGTGCGATTCTTTTTAATAAAGAAGGAAAGATTGTTCATGTTGCTCAGCAGGAGTTTCAGCAATACTTCCCACAACCGGGTTGGGTAGAGCATAATGCCAATGAAATTTGGGGTTCAGTCATAGCCGTAATGGCTTCCTGTTTGGCTGAGGCGAACGTAAAACCAGAACAAGTGGCTGGAATCGGTATTACTAACCAGCGGGAAACAGCAGTCGTCTGGGATAAAGAAACAGGGCAGCCGGTCTATCATGCGATTGTTTGGCAATCCCGGCAAACGGCAGAGATTTGTGAAGAATTAAAAGCAAAAGGTTATGACCAATTATTCAGAGATAAAACTGGCCTGTTACTTGATGCCTATTTCTCTGGCACAAAAGTAAAATGGATTCTTGATCATGTAGAAGGCGCAAGAGAAAAAGCAGAGCGTGGAGAGCTGCTATTTGGAACGATTGATACTTGGCTTATATGGAAACTATCTGGTGGAAAGGCCCATGTAACAGATTACTCCAATGCATCGAGAACATTGATGTATAATATTCATGACCTTAAATGGGATGAGGAGTTATTAGAAATTCTTTCAGTTCCTGCTTCGATGCTTCCGGAAGTACGCCCATCTTCAGAAGTATACGCCAAAACAATTGATTCCCCTTTCTCCGGCGCTAATGTGCCAATTGCCGGCATTGCAGGGGACCAACAAGCGGCATTATTCGGTCAGGCATGTTATGAAAAAGGAATGGCGAAAAATACGTATGGGACCGGATGCTTTATGCTTATGAATACCGGCGAACAAGCAGTAAAATCAGCGAATGGGTTGTTAACGACCATTGCTTGGGGGATTAACGGAAAAGTAGAATATGCTTTAGAAGGAAGTATCTTTGTTGCCGGTTCTGCTATTCAATGGCTCCGTGATGGGCTCCGTATGTTTAGAAGTGCTGAAGAGAGTGAGAAATTTGCTACGAGTGTAACATCTACCGATGGTGTTTATGTAGTTCCAGCATTCGTGGGGTTAGGAACCCCTTATTGGGATAGTGATGTACGTGGTTCTGTCTTCGGCTTAACACGTGGAACAACGAAAGAACACTTTGTTCGCGCAACGTTAGAATCGCTTGCGTATCAAACAAAAGATGTATTAACTTCAATGGAAGCAGATTCAGGGATCTCACTAAAAGCTCTGCGTGTAGACGGCGGCGCTGTTGCCAATAACTTCTTAATGCAATTCCAAAGCGATATGTTGGATGTACCAGTTGAACGCCCAGAAATTAGGGAAACAACCGCCTTAGGAGCCGCTTATTTAGCAGGATTAGCAGTAGGTTATTGGGCAAGCCAAGAAGAAATTGCTGCTCAATGGCATATGGATGAGGCATTCAATCCAAATATGGCTGAAGAGGATCGAAACAATCTATATTCAGGCTGGAAAAAGGCTGTAAACGCAGCTAGGGCTTTTAAATGATGGAACGGAATGATATACTAAACTTAAATTAATATTTCGAATATTTCGCCAGGAAGATTAGAGAGACCACAACAAAGCATTGGATTTTTAACCATTGTCTTTGTTGTGGTCTCTTTTTCATTCCTATTGGAGGTAAGCATTGTGGAAATATTAAAATTTTCGAGTTTGAATCGAAACACAATCTTAAAGGAAATGGCAAGAGAAGAATGGGATGTGCTTGTCATCGGTGGTGGAATTACAGGCGCTGGAATCGCATTCGACGCCGTCACAAGAGGCATGAAAACAGCACTTGTTGAAATGCAAGATTTTGCCGCTGGGACTTCAAGCCGCTCAACGAAACTTGTTCACGGCGGTCTCAGGTATTTAAAACAATTCGAAGTGAAGATGGTTGCGGAAGTAGGGAAGGAACGAGCGATTGTATATGAAAATGGCCCGCATGTAACGACACCTGAATGGATGCTCCTGCCGATGCATAAGGGTGGAACGTTTGGAAAAATGAGTACATCAATTGGCCTGCGAATCTATGACTTCTTAGCAGGAGTAAAAAAAAGTGAGCGAAGAAAAATACTTACTTTTGAAGAAACCATTCAAAAAGAGCCGCTTATTAAACGAGAGGGATTAAAAGGCGGCGGTTATTATGTGGAATATCGTACTGATGACGCCCGGTTAACCATCGAAGTCATAAAAGAGGCGGTCGCGCATGGTGCCAAAGCAGTAAATTATTCAAAAGTAATCGAGTTTATTTATCAAAATGGTAAGGTAACCGGTGCTAAAGTTGAGAATCTATTAGCTGGGACGGTTTATGATATTTATGCGAAGCATATCATTAATGCCACTGGCCCTTGGGTTGATTCCCTCCGCGACAAAGATCAGTCGTTAGCTGGAAAAAAACTGCGGCTCACAAAAGGGGTCCATTTGGTAATAGATCAGTCGAGATTTCCCCTAAAACAGGCCGTGTATTTTGATACAGCAGATGGCCGCATGGTTTTTGCCATTCCAAGGGATGGGAAAACGTATGTAGGGACAACAGACACCTATTATGGCAACGATCCGATTCATCCAAAAATGACGGACGCTGACAGAGATTACATTCTTAATGCCATTCATGATATGTTTCCAACCATTGCAATTAAGGCAGAGGATATTGAATCCAGCTGGGCAGGGGTAAGACCGCTTATTTATGAAGAAGGCAAGGATCCCTCAGAAATATCGCGAAAGGATGAAATCTGGGTCTCAAATACTGGGCTGGTTACAATCGCAGGCGGGAAGCTGACGGGATACAGAAAAATGGCGGAAACGGTGGTGGACTTGATCGCTAAACAGAGCGGCCATTTTCAAGCATGCCAAACCAAGCATTTACCTATATCCGGTGGTCATGTTGATGGGGCTCGTAACTTCGCTTCCTTTATTGAAAAAAAGGAAAAAGATGGCGAGTTAAGAGGATTTTCAAAGGAACAATATCGAAAATTAGTCCATCGCTACGGCTCCAATATCAACCGTATTTTTGAAATGGCCAATAAGTATGACTCCACTAACAAATTTGGCTTGCCGCTAGAGGTGTATGTTCAAATCGTTTATTCCTTTGAGGAAGAAATGACAGTAAAACCAGTCGACTTTTTTATCCGCCGAACGGGAGCTTTATTTTTTGATATTCACTGGGTAGTAGAATGGAAAGATGCCATTATGGACTATATGGAAGATGCGCTTGGATGGACGGTGGAGGAGAAGACCCGATTCAAGGAAGAATTAGAAACAGCCATAACGGATGCAGTCCATCCGATTCCTAATGAATGATGTGAGTTATTCTCGAAGTGCATTCCCAATGTTAACCTAATTTTTGGAGGATTGAAAAACTAATCAAACGTTTGATTGAATAAGTGATGGGCTTGGAATATAAAGAATAGTCACGTCATATTATTTACCATATCAAACGTTTGATTGAAATAAAGAGTGGCAGGTATATGGTGACGACCATAATTCCGACTTAATGCATTGGAATATTTGGATTGCAATTTTTCCAAAATTGAAGGAGGGGAAAATCATGAATTTCATGCTTATCATCGTGAATGTTGCTGTGCTGCTATTACTCATGTTTGGATTATTTACGATGCAAAAGAAGCATGTTTCTTTTTCCAAGCGTGTTTTTAGTGCACTGGGTTTAGGTATTATTTTTGGTTTTATTATTCATCTAATTTATGGCACCACACATGAAGTAACAACAGGTTCGATCGATTGGTTTAACATTGTCGGAAATGGCTATGTGAAACTATTACAAATGGTGGTTATGCCGCTCATTTTTGTTTCCATTGTAGGGGCCTTTACAAAATTGAAGTTAACAAAAAATATAGGGAAAATAAGTTTCCTTGTCATTGGGATTCTGCTTGCAACGACGGCCATTTCTGCAGCGATTGGCATCGGCTCTGCATTAGGGTTTGGCCTTGATGGGGTTCAGTTAACCCAAGGAGAAGCAGAAGCTGCGCGTAATGCCCAATTAGAGGAAAGAGTCGCAGGGATAGAAAATATGACACTCCCTCAACAAATAATTGAGTTAATCCCAAGCAATCCATTCCAGGATTTAACCGGAGCACGCGCGACATCGACGATTGCGGTTGTTATTTTTGCTGTGTTTATCGGGATTGCTTACCTAGGGGTCAAACGAAAGGACCCGGAACAAGGGGAATTTTTTGCAAGGATCATTGATACTTCCTACTCAGTTGTTATGAGGGTAGTCACACTTATTCTACGTTTAACTCCATATGGAATTCTTGCGATCATAACCAGGGTTACCGCAACAAGTGATTATGCCGCGATTGCGAAATTAGGTAAGTTTGTGATTGCCTCCTATGTGGCACTCATTCTAGTGTTCATCGTCCATTTATTACTATTATCCTTTGCAAAACTAAGTCCTGTAAATTATGTGAAAAAAGGGCTGCCAACCTTGACCTTTGCCTTCACCTCAAGGACAAGTGCGGGTACATTGCCAATGACAATTAAAACCCAAACCAAAGACTTTGGTGTATCAGAAGGAATCGCAAACTTTGCAGGGTCGTTTGGGCTTACCATTGGTCAAAACGGATGTGCAGGTGTTTATCCAGCGATGTTAGCGGTGATGGTGGCTCCAGCCGCAGGTGTCGATCCTACGAGCATATCCTTTATCTTAACACTCATTCTTGTGGTTGCGATTAGCTCCTTTGGTGTTGCCGGTGTAGGTGGCGGCGCAACTTTCGCTGCATTGATCGTTTTATCAGTCATGAATCTTCCAATTGCGATCGTTGGTTTGCTTATTTCTGTGGAGCCTCTTATTGACATGGGACGTACAGCTCTAAACGTTAGCGGAGCAATGACATCAGGCATATTAACCAGTAAAGTAACAGGCGAATTTGAAAACGAAGTCTACAAACAACCAGAAATTGTTGAAGCATAAAAAAAACTAGAAACAAGGTTTTAGGGCTTTTTCGCATCGCGGAAGAGTCCTTTTTTTGTTCACGAATAAAAAATAGGCAGGTTCGCCATATATTTTGAATTTAAAATACTTGAATTCAAGATAAAATCGAGGTACACTGTATTTGTAGGAAATAGTATTCGGATTAATGATACGTAAACTAACCATATTAAAAATAAGAACATTTAAAGAATAGATGACGAAAGGATGAGGAGAAAATGGATAAATTTCATCAAGCTCCAAACATTTATGTCGGTGAGGTCGATATTAAAGTAAAAAACCTAGAATATTCTTTAACCTTTTATCAAAATATCATGGGTTTTCAAGTATTGGAGAAATCAGAACGTCAAGCAGTCTTAACCGCCGACGGAAAAACCCCATTACTAACGCTTGAGCAGCCGAAAGATGTGGTGGCGAAAACAGGACGTACGTCAGGGTTATATCATTTTGCCATCTTGCTTCCTTCACGAGCGGATCTATCGGTCTTTTTACGGCACATCATTCAAACGGGATACCCACTCGGTGCTGCAGATCATTATGTAAGTGAGGCGTTATACCTTAATGATCCAGACGGTAATGGAATTGAAGTGTACCGGGACCGCCCTTCTTCTGAATGGAAATGGAACAATGGTTTAGTAGAAATGGCGACAGAAGAGCTTGACGGAAATGGAATTATCGCAGAAAGTGATGCAGAATGGACCGGATTGCCAGTTGGCACGCTTATGGGCCACATTCACCTTCATGTAGCAGATTTGAAAAAAGCAGAAGAATTTTACACGAAAGGGCTTGGTTTGGAGGTTGTAAGTTACTATCCACAAGCAGCTTTCCTTTCATCCGGGCGATATCATCACCATATTGCCATCAATACTTGGCAGGGACAGGGGGCAGTAACCCCACCGAAAAACAGTGTTGGATTAAATTGGTATTCACTCGTTTTCCCTAATCAAGCTGCAAGAGAGAAAGCTATTAACCAACTCAAGCAAATCGGGGCGCAGGTAACAGAGGAAGCAGATTTCTTTGTAACAGAAGATCCTTCAGGAAATCAAATCCGCTTAGTGATTTAAATGCATGTGGGAGAATCGTAAGATAAGGTGTCAAAGATAAGGTGTCAGGCACCACTCGTGGACATTTGTCCACGGGCGGTGCCTGACACCCTTTGTCGCTTAACTTTATAAAAAATAAAGACTTGGGGATATAAAGTTTTCCCAAGTCCTTTTAATGTCACTATTTTTCAGATGTGTTACCTTTATTAGCATTGGTGTTTTTTTCGTCAGTGGATCTTTTCACACCTTTGCTGACATACGGCTTGGCGCTTTTTGCTTTTTTTACTCCAGCTTGCCAACGAGTCCAGCCCTTTTTGCCTGTTCCTCTGCCGGTTCCGCCTTTCCCTTTCGCACTACTCATTTAACCACTCCATCATTAATGTACGTACATCTAACCGTCGTTGGTTAGTTTAACACAGTTCATGGTGATTTGCCCTGAAATATTCGTTCGTTAATGATTGAAAAACCCCAAGGCATATTTAATTCCTTCTTCGATTTCGTTCGTCTCATAGCCTAATAAATCCTCATGGGTGACTTCTAACTTTGTTCTCGCTAAGGAATAGCCGCTATCTAATTCGATATCAAGCAGCACTTCATACCCTGTGGCCGTTTGGGTAATTTTAATAACGTCATATTCGCGAATAGCCGTGCCAGTTTCGTATTCTAGGGGTTCTAATTCTGACATGGAAAACAACACCTCCAAGTAAATTCGGTCATAGGTATTATCATTTCCAAAGTTGCGATTAAACATCAGCAATAGAGTTATTTTCTTATTAGCAATTTGAACCCTCATAATTAGACCGGGAAACATGAAAGGATTCAACTAGGTTAAAAGGGATTACGAGGAAGATGGCGAATAAGAATGGATGCATTATTTTTCCAGATGGAGGTAATTGAATGAATTTGGATACATTATATGTAATTGATCAAAAAGACGGTTTAGGCTTGGAATTCAGTAAATTGGTTTCGATGATGAATTATACGAGGTACACGACAACTGAAGCCGTAAAGGCCCTAACAGTGGAAGAACTAGACTTCCTTTACGATGAGGGAGCAAATTCAATTGGAATGTTATTAGCCCATTTGGCTGCGGTCGAGAAGGCGTATCAGATAGAAACGTTTGAGAACCGTGATCTCACTGAGAAAGAGTTGAGCAAGTTACTTCCCGGATTAGATTTGGGAAGCCTCGGGCGAGAACAAATTAAAGGAAATACAATTGATTATTACTTGGAGCAATTAGCCGAAACGAGGAACACCACAATCGAAACGTTTAAAACACTTCCGGATGACTGGTTATATGAACAAACCCCATTTTGGTGGGAGCGTCCTGCAAATAATTTCTTTAAATGGTTCCATGTGTTTGAAGATGAACTGAGTCATCGAGGCCAAATTCGCTTGATCAAAAAAATGCTGAGTAATCGGAATCGGTGAAAAAAGCCATGGATAAAATTTTATGAAGGCTGTGATTTTTCATGTGTTTAATCCTATTTGCCTATCAAGTCCATCCAGTTTTCAAACTCATTGTGGCGGCAAACCGAGATGAATTTTACGGGAGGCCAACTGCCCCGGCACATTATTGGGAAGACAGTCCTGGCATCCTTGCCGGCAGGGATTTAGAAAAAATGGGCACTTGGATGGGGGTTACTACAACGGGACGGTTTGTGGCGTTAACCAACTATCGCGACCCCGAGGAAGTAGCAGCCGGAAAGCGGTCACGGGGGGAGTTGGTGGCCGATGCGCTGAAATATAAAGGAAATGTGAAGGATTATCTGAAAAATCTTGAAGAACGTAAGGATCTGTATCCCGGTTATAACTTATTGGCGGGGGATCGGAAAGAACTATACTATTATTCCAATAAAGGACAAGAACTTCAAAAGATCGAGCCAGGAATTTATGGGGTCAGCAATCATTTATTAAATACCGAGTGGCCAAAGGTCCAAAAAGGTAAGAAGGGCATGTCCACAATCATTAACGGGGAAAAGGATGAACTTGTAGAGAGGCTTCTTTGTATCCTTCAAGATGCAGACCAAGCTCCCGATGAACTCCTTCCGAAGACAGGTGTTTCTTTAGAGTGGGAAAGAAGGCTCTCTCCGCTGTTTATAAAAAGTGAAAATTATGGGACGAGGAGCTCAACAGTCCTGATGATGTCCGACAAAGAAATTCAATACGTAGAACGAGTTTTCTCTAAGGATGGCATAAGTGAACAACAATATAAGATTGAATGATAGAACTTTGTGATCCAAATGAAGGGTCAAGGAATGCAGTCTCTCCTTGATGCTTCATTTTTTTATTTTGGCAGTTTTCGCATTAATTGTTGTTTTTCGTATGAAAAGACAGTGTTAAAGGTTATTGTTAATATTTTTGCCATGTTGATTGGAGCGGAAGACGCGAGACTCCTGCGGGAGTACGGGACAAGGAGGCTCCCCGAACTGCCCGCGGAAAGCGAAGCGCCTGGAGCGGAAATCAACATGCCGATTTAACAGTGCCTTTTTCATAAAAGTGGTCTTAACTACCAACTAAAAACACAGGTGTTGTCTATGGAAATTATAACAACTCTGGTTTATGATTAGGGTGATTTTATGAAAACGATTACGAGTAATACAAGGAAGAGACTTGCTGTTATGGAGACTGTGAAATCATGCGAAAACAACTAGGTTTGAATAGGATGTTCGAAGTTATTAAAAATATAACCACAAAACTTAAAAATCAATTGTATGGTAGCTTTCGCACTAAGTTGATGCTGTTTTTCATCGTGGTGGCACTGATTCCTCTTCTATTATTTGGTTATCTCTCCTATCAAAAATCTACCACGATTGTAAATAAACAATTTAATGATTATGAAAACTTTGCTGTTTCACAGCTTGAAAAGCAATTAGAAAATACGATTAATCAGATGTTTGTCGTCTCAAACGATATACATCAATATTTATCCGACCCTACCTTAATAGTCATTAAAGAAGAGATTCCAAGGACTTATGAAGGATTCATAGAGAAAAAGAATTTTGAGAGGTTCCTTGAAGCCCATAAAACTTTTAATACGAAAGGAATCTACCTAATAACAAACTCCGGATATTATTATGGGGGAAATCATCTCAATTCTCAAAAACTGTTTCAAATGCCTTTTTGGAAGGAAGCAAGCAAAATAAAACAAGGGGATCGCTGGATTGGATTTTATAAAGCTAATCATTATGAAAGCAGCAAAGCCCCTGAACAAATGATTGGGCTTGTATTGCCGATCCAGAGCCAATATGGAATTTTAAAGGGAAGCAAGCTGCTGATAGAGACGAATGCCGAGGAGATTTTTTCATATATTACGTATCTTGAAAGAGATGTCCACGCCTTTATAACCATTTATAATGAAAAGAATAAGGTCCTTTACCGAACAAAGGCAAATAGGGAGAGACTTTCCAGTGACGTTGTCAGGGTGAAAAATATTAATGCCTTTGGCTGGAAAATTGAAGTCCGAGTCCCTGAAAAACTATTTTACCAATCTTCGGATGTTATCTTTAACTATACTATGCTGGGTATTTTCTTTTTAATTATCCTGGCTATCATACTAGCGATGGTCTTTTCTGCACCGCTTGCAAAACGAATCAGAAAGTTGAAGGAATCAATGGAACTAGTAAGTGTTGGTGAGCTGCAGACTCAGATTCCTGTAAAAGAAAATGATGAAATTGGGAAATTAACGATCAGCTTTAATCAGATGGTCCAGCAAATTAAGGAATTAATTGATGAAATCGGTGAGACTGAACGGTTAAAAAGGAAAGCAGAGTTAAGGGCTTTTCATTATCAAATCAATCCACATTTGTTGTTTAATACGCTAAACTCCATTCAGTGGAAGGCAAGGCTTAGTAACGCTAAGGAAGTTCAGCAAATGATCTACCATCTGACGGAAGTTCTCCATGAAAATCTCAATTTTTCTGATGAGTTAATTCCGTTAAAAAAAGAACTCGATACGATAAGGCATTATTTGAAAGTGCAGGAAATTCGTTTTGGACATATGTTTGACTATCATGAACAGGTCAGTGCTGATTGCACCGATTATTTAATCCCCCGCCTGTCCCTTCAGCCATTATTTGAAAATATATTTTTTCATGCCTTTGAAGATGGAAAGGGAGTAATGGAATTAACCATTGAGGATAGATCAGACTATCTCGAACTTACCTTGAGCGATAACGGAAAAGGAATGAGTGAACAAACAGCCCTAGACTTACTTAAAGACCATTTGCCTAATGACAAAGCACGGGGAATAGGCGTGTATAATGTTGATCAACGGCTGAAACTTCATTTTGGAAATCAATATGGACTTATAATCGAATCTAAACTAAAGCAGGGAACAACAATCAAAATGCACTGGCCAAAAAGGAGGATGACCAATGATCAAAGTCATAGTAGTTGATGATGAATACATCGTCCGAAAAGGGTTAATGGCAACGGTAAACTGGCAGAAATACAATATGGAAGTGGTAGCGGATGCGTCTAACGGCCAAAAAGGATGGGAAGTGTTTCTTGAATACTCACCTGAGGTAGTCATTACAGATATTGTTATGCCAGAACTAAACGGCATTGACTTGGCCCGGAAAATTAAACAAGCAGCTCCTGATACAAAAATCCTGCTTTTAAGCTGCCATCGGGATTTCGAATATGCCCAGGAAGGTATTAAAGTGGGTGCTTCAGGTTATATTTTAAAAACAGCTTTTCAAGATGATGAATTTGAAGAATACCTAAATCAATTTTCTAATGAACTTCAAAAATTAGAAAGTAAAAAACAAAACTCGAATGAACCAGAAGTCCTAATAATAGAGGTTAATGAAAATTGGCCGGAACCAATTCAAAAAGCTGTTCAGCTAATCACGAAAGACTTATCAAAATCTTACTCTTCGGTGGATGTTGCTTATGAGGTTGGCCTTAGTAGAAGCCATTTTAGTACCCTTTTTAGTAAGTCAGTAGGAGAAAGCTTCCATACATTCACAGAAAAGTTAAAGATCAATGCTGCTAGTGAATTACTTGAAACCACTTCTCTTACTTTACAGGAAATAGGAGAGAAAGTCGGGGTGCAAGACGGGAAATATTTTAGCAAATGGTTTAAAAAATGTACGGGATATACACCATCTGACTATCGTCTAACAAAAAGGAGAATCAATCCGGACAATTTTACCCCTATTCCGTAATCTTCACAGAAAATTAAAACATTATTACTAACAATTTAAGATGAATTTCAGTGTGAGACCGCTTTCATTAGAAGTACAATGAAGGCGGTTAATTTTTTATCTAAAGAGGGGGAAATTCAGAATGAGGAAAATCAGCATCCTAGCAATGATTTTATTATTAGTTAGTGTCTTCTCCTTGGCAGCATGTTCGAACAGCAGTTCAGGAGAAAATACTTCTGGAGGAACTGGAGAAGAGAAGGATGGTAAAGGAAATGTTACCCTTCGCTTTGCTACTTGGGACTCCGGTGAGGCACTGAAAATTCAACAGGATATCGCCAAAAAATTTGAGGAAAAGAATCCCGGTGTAAAAGTTCAAGTGGAAGCTTATGGTGATGGATTTGATCAGAAGCTGGCTGCTTCCTTTGGAGCAAAAAATCCACCGGATATGATGTATATGTGGAATTTTCCAGCATACTACGAGTCACTCGAGCCGCTTGACCAGTACATCGAAGGCGATTCAGAAATGGATATGGATGATTTTTACCAAGGATTATTTAATTATTCCAGCATGAATGGGAAAATTTATGGAATGCCTGCTGGATTTACAACAAGGGTTATGTATTACAACAAAGATTTATTTGATGCGGCAAATGTCCCTTATCCAAAGGATGGCTGGTCTTGGGAAGATTTTAAAGGGATTTCCAAAAAATTATCTGACCCAAGCAAAAAGCAATACGGTTTTGGAATAGTGCCAGAGCCAGATACGTATGATCTCCAAGGATTGGTTTGGAGCAATGGCGGCAGCTTCATCAGTAAAGACGGGAAAGAAGTTAAGGGCTATATGAACAGTCCTGAAACAATTGAATCAATCCAACTTTTAAGTAACCTTCTTAAGGATAAAAGCGCTGTTCTGGTTGGTGGGAAAAACCAACAAAGCGGTGATGATATTTTTAAGGCAGGAAAAATCGCAATGTGGGAAAGTGGTATTTGGCCTTTAGCAGGATTTAAAGAAGCTAAAATTAATTTCGGTACGGTTGAAGTTCCTTCATTTGGCGAAAAGCCCACAAAAGGAGTCATTGCTTCATCTGCCGTTTCGGTAGCAAAGGATTCTAAGCATAAAGATCTTGCTTATAAATTTGTGAAGTTTTATTCCTCACCTGAAGCAATTAACATGCGTACGGCCGACTTACCAGTTCGAATCAGTGTTGTAAAAGCTAGGAATATGGAACAGGATCCGTTATTAAGCCCGTTCTATAAAATGCTTGAACGATCGGATGATATACCAGCATTTCTTTTAAACAACAATTGGAATGAAATTAACCGTAACTTGTCTGCTGCTGTAAATGCAGCTATGCTTGGGCAGGATGCCGAGAAACTACTAAATAAAGCAGTTCGGGACTCTGCGAAATACATCAAAAAGTAAGACTAAATAAATGAGGTGTTCATGATGAAATCTATACCTGCCTCTTCAACGCCTTATGTGGAAATAAATAAGAAAAAGAAAATAAAGTGGGACAAGATTGTCCCCCTTCTTTTTATCTCCCCATGGGTGATCGGGTTTCTTGCTTTCACGCTCGGACCATTACTATATTCACTATTTATCAGCTTTTATGATTGGCCGGTTGTCGGTGAGGCAACATTTATTGGCCTTGATAACTACAAGACCATGTTTACAGATGATCCACTGTTTTGGAAATCCTTATGGGTGACGGTGAAATTCGCCGCATTGTTCGTTCCTTTAAATATCATTGTAGCCCTAGTTTTAGCAATTTTATTGAATCAAAACGTAAAGGGACACTCCTTTTTCCGAACTTTTTTCTACCTTCCATCGGTCATCTCCGGCGTAGCCCTTGCGATGATCTGGGCTTGGGTTTTCAACGGTGAATACGGTATTCTTAATTACTTTCTTTCCTTGGTCGACATCACAGGTCCTAACTGGCTGAATGAGACCGGTTGGGCACTTATCGCGATGGTGATTGCCAGCCTTTGGGGTCAAGGGACAATGATGTTAATCTTCTTGGCAGGTTTAAAAGGAATTTCGGCTGAACTTTATGAAGCAGCATCGATCGATGGAGCTAATAAAATAACTCAGTTTTTCAAAATCACCTTGCCGCTTTTGACACCAACGATTTTATTTAATGTCATCACAACAATTATCGCGGCTTTCCAACAATTGACGTTAGCCCTGCTATTAACCGGCGGAGGACCGCTCAATTCAACATATTTTTACGCAATGTATGTTTATGAAAATGCCTTTAAATATTTTAAAATGGGCTATTCCTCCGCAAATGCGTGGTTTATGTTTTTGATTGTCTTAGGGTTAACGATGTTAGTGTTTAAATCCTCGTCAGCCTGGGTCTACTACGAAGGAGAAGTGAAGAAGAAGAAATAAAATTGCAGCCAATCAATTGATACGAGGGGTTTTACTATGAAAATGAAAAGCAGGGTTGAAAAAACCTTAATATACGGTCTTTTAATCTTTTTCTCGCTGTTATTTTTGGCGCCTTTATTTTGGATGGTGACGACTTCGTTAAAATCACCAGAAGAACTCTATCTGTTCCCGCCAAAGTGGATTCCTTCCAGTCTGCACTTTGAGAATTTTAAGGAAGCGTGGATTTCTCAGCCATTCACACAATTTCTAACTAATTCACTCACGGTGACAATCTTGGCAACACTTGGTCAAATTGTTTCCTCTTCGCTGGTCGCCTATGGGTTTGCTAGGTTTACTTTTAAGGGAAGAGATTTCTTATTTATGGTACTTCTTGCCACAATGATGATTCCGTGGGAAGTGACAATGATTCCTTTATATATGGAATTTAATTTCTTAGGCTGGATTAATACACTGAAACCGCTGATTGTACCTGCCTGGTTCGGTGCACCATTTTATATCTTCTTGATGCGCCAATTTATCATGGGCATACCAAAAGAGTTAGATGAAGCAGCAAAAATAGATGGTGCAAACACTTTTCAAATTTTTTACAAAATTTACTTGCCGCTCATGAAGCCGATATTAATTCTAGTCGGGGTGTTCAGCATGTTGAACTGTTGGAATGACTACCTAGGACCGCTCGTATTTTTGAATGACCAGAGCAAATATACCCTGACACTTGGGCTTGCGCAGTTCAAAGGAATGTTTGGCGTAGATATGGAAGGAATCATGGCCATTACCTTCCTAATCAGCATCCCGCCGCTTATTCTTTTCTTCGCTGCACAGCGCTACATTGTAGAGGATGTTTCTAAGTCAGGAGTAAAGGGATAACAAGTGATCATTATGATTACGTAACAGGAACTAATCAGAGGGGGAACTCCTTTTCTGATTAGTTAGTTTTATTGCTGGGGGTGTATTCCTCCGAAATTTTTTAAAAATGAAAGGTTGAAACACTCTATGATACAGTCATTAAGATTTCTTACTTTGCCATCTGGTGTGAAACGGTTTTTGGCCACTGAATCTCTGTACGGGCTGAGCATTGGAATGTTTACCTTAATCTTGAATCTGCATTTAATTGAAATGGGTATGACAGAAAGGCAAATTGGACTCATCATATCGATGGGGATTTTAGTAATGGGAATCTTTGCAATCCCTGTAAGTATCTTAGCTAAAAAAACCGGTCGGAAAAAGCTGCTGGTAACAGGGATTACTAGCATTGCCATTGGATGCAGCATTTTTGCTTTTGCAGAAGGCTTTGCATTCTTTTTTTTGGCTCAATTTGTGGTTTCGATTGGCCTAACACTTGTGGAAACGACGGAAATACAGTTGTTGTTCCATTATAGCCGATCGAAAAGGGAAGAAACCCAAGCTTATAGCTTTTTATTCGCAGTGTTTACTGCCTTTACGGGAGTGGGAACCTTAATCGGCGGCTTCTTGCCGAATTGGATAGAGCTATCAGAGAGAGGCTACCAAAATACATTACTAGCCACATCGATATTGTTTCTATTATTAGCCTTTACAAGGGGAGGCCTACTTCCGACTGAGAAGCGAGAGAAAGCAGTTGCTCTTGAAGATAAAGACGATCAGAGAATAAAAGTTCCTGAACGAAAGCCTATCCGTAAGACTAAAGGAAAGCATACGAGTGATTTACAGCAAAAATTATTGTTCTTTGCTGTTTTCGCACTGATTACTGGTGGTGCCGTATCCTGTCTACAGCCATACTTGAATTTATTTATTAAGTTTCGTTTCGATTTCTCAAATGAAGCTGTGTCGATGCTGTTGGCTCTAAATGGTCTGGCACTGTTTATTGGTTCTGTTTTTTCACCAGCACTGATTGACCGCTTCGGGGTGAAAAAGACTTTTCTCTATATTTACATGGTGAATATCTTGCTTTGTTTTCTTTTATTTTTTAACATTCACCCTTATTTCTTTTCTACGCTGTTATTAGTTAGAGGTGGGGTTTTTACAATTCTGACCAATCTGGTTGACAGTCTATCCATGTCATCATTTAAGGATGAGGAGAGGGATTTGTATGCGGGGATGAGAGCAGTATTTCGAAGCATTGGATCCGCATTAGCCGCATTTTTAGTCGGATTAATCCTAGCTGGAAAAAACTATACACTTCCGTTTATTTTGTCAGGACTGCTTCTCCTCCTCGGATATGCGTATTTTATTTATGTAATCAGACCAAAGTTCTTTGAAGTAGATCAAGACTTTCGGGTGAACACCAAGGACAGTATAACAAATGAATGTTGAAAGAGAGTGAAGCTTATGTTTGATATAAAAAAAATCCCCTTCAGCCGCTATGGTTCTTTTATTACAATTTCACCAAATCACAATGACAAGGGGGATAGTCCACTTTACCTTCGCAATATCCGAAACGGAGACAATGAGTTTGGCGAAGTATTCCGGATTGATCTTATTCATGAGGGGAACCCCCTGCCATATCAGGCAGTCCTAACTCCAAGTATGCTCCGGCTCGAAGGTGCAGAAGGGTTTGCTGAATTTTGTATAACTGAAGCCCGCGTTTTACAAATAAGAAGTCATGGAACAGGGGTAAGGCTGACTGGAATTACTGGTGCTTATGATTATGCTGTCCCTGTGGAGGAGCATCGTTGGGAAGTTAACCATTCCCGTCAGGAAATGAGGTACATGCTTACTTCGATAAAGGGACGCCTCGTAGTGGACGCCCCTTTCATTGAACAACGCTGTGAAAAAATTATTGTCGACTTTCTTCCGGAGTCGGACATGGGGGAAATGGAAGGTGTGCTTGAGGAGTTTACGACCATTTACACGGATCGTTCCTACTCAGCTTTTGCAAAAGGACATAATAATGTTGCAAAGGAATATGAGTCATGGCTGGAAAATACCCTTGAGATACCGGAAATGTATGCAAAAGGTAAAGAAGAAGCCTCCTATATTACTTGGTCCTGCGTTGTTCCACCTGAAGGAATGCTGACTAGGCCTGCGATGTATATGTCGAAGAACTGGATGACAAATATTTGGAGCTGGGATCACTGCTTTAATGCCTTAGCATTAGCCCAAAAAAACCCTGACCTCGCCTGGGACCAATTTATGATCTTTTTTGATTTGCAGGATGAATCCGGGATGCTGCCTGATTTCGTCAATAACAGGTCTGCGTTATGGAATTTTACCAAACCGCCCATCCATGGATGGACACTATGGCGCATGTGGGAACAAAATGATTTTGTTACAGAGGATAAACTGCGAGAAGTGTACCAGCCGCTTGTAAAATGGACGAAATGGTGGCTGACTTTTCAGGACAGCGACCATGACGGGATTCCGCAATACAATCACGGAAATGACAGTGGTTGGGATAATAGCACAATTTTTCACAAAGGGACACCAGTTGAAAGTCCCGACTTATCCTCTTTCCTAGTGCTGCAAATGGAGGTTCTGTCGGATATAGCTGGTAAGCTCGGAAAAAATGATGAAGCTAGAAAATGGAAAGATGAGTCTCAAGCATTGTTAAATAGGCTGATTGACCATTTTTGGGACGGACAACGCTTTGTAGCAAAGCGGTCAGGTACACATGAAGTCATTGAATCTAACAGTCTAGTTTTATATGTCCCTCTGATTCTCGGAAATAGGCTTCCGCCTGAAATCTTAAATAGGCTAGTAGAAGATATAACAACAAAGGGATTTTTAACAGAATATGGACTGGCAACCGAGATGCCGGATAGTCCGTTTTACAGGGAAGATGGTTATTGGCGAGGTCCAATTTGGGCACCAACCACTATGCTGCTCGCCGATGGATTGCTTTCATCCGGCAAAATGGATTTAGCTCTCGAGGTGGCGGAAAAATTCTGTGCAATGGCAACCAAATCAGGTATGGCGGAAAACTATGATGCACTAACTGGGAATGGACTTCGGGATCCGGCATTTACTTGGACCTCAAGTGTATTCCTTATCCTTGGACATCTTCTCGCTGCAGAGAAGAAGCGTTGAAGAATAGATAAGACAGCTAAATCTTTAAATATTTTAGGTTACCTCCGGAATTGGAATAAAAACTTAAACGATTGAGGGGCTATATGATGAAAAAATTAAAAAGATGGGAAGACATCCATACAGATGGTATAAACCGCATGAGTGCCCGTGCTCACTTTAACAGCTATCCTTCATTTGGTGCGGCAGAAACGGATGATGCGGTCAATAGCCGCTATTTTCAAAACCTTAACGGAATATGGAAATTTACTTTTCTCGAAGCCCCCGAATATTGGCCGGATGGCTTTTATCATGACAATTTAGATACGAAAGATTGGGACGATATTGTTGTGCCTGGCAACTGGCAAATGCAAGGATACGGGAAAATGCATTATTCTGATCTATGGTACAATTTCCCGATTATTCCACCGCGTGTCCCAACAGAAAACCCGACGGGCATTTATCGCCGAGAATTTGAGTTAGATCGGAATTTAGAAGGAGAACAATTAATCCTGCGTTTTAATGGGGTCGATTCTGCCTTCGAATTGTATATTAATGGAGAATTCGCTGGTTATAGTAAAGGTGCTCGGATTCAATCAGAATTTGATGTTACGAAACTGTGCAGGCAAGGTACAAACACCATGACTGTCCGTGTGTTTCAGTGGTCAGATGGAACGTATTTAGAAGACCAGGATATGTGGTGGCTAAGCGGAATTTTCCGTGATGTTGAACTATATACCCGACCAGTTTCCGGACTATATAACTTTACGGTTACCACAGAGTTTGATAAGGAGTGGAAGGACGCCACCCTCACCGTTTCAGTTGTGCTGACGCAACAACGCAACCAAACTATTACTTATCAATTAATGGATCCAGAAGGCAAGCAAGTTTTTAGCGAGGAAAAAGGGGCTGACGAACCTTTTAGCAAGTATTTAGTGTCACCCTTAAAATGGAGTGCAGAGCAGCCCCATTTATACAATCTCTATATGACAGTAAAGGAAAATGGAGAAATCATAGAGGTTATCCATCAGCATGTAGGATTCCGCTCCATTGTCATGGAGGATGATACTTTCCTCGTAAATGGTGTGGCAATTAAGTTCAAAGGCGTGAATCGTCATGACTACAACCCGAGGACAGGTCGAGTAGTTACGAGAGAGGAAATGGTGCGCGATATTAAGACAATGAAACAAAATAATATCAACGCCATTCGTACGGCACATTATCCAAATGCTCATTACCTTTATGATCTTTGTGATCAATACGGGATGTATGTGATTGATGAAACGGATTTAGAATGTCATGGGTTTGAATTGACAAGAAAGTATGATTGGATCAGTAATGATCCAGACTGGGAAACGGCTTATGTTTCAAGGCTGGAAAGGATGATTGAGCGTGATAAAAACCATCCTTGTATTATCATGTGGTCGCTCGGAAATGAGTCTGCATTTGGTGATAATTTCCGAACTATGGCCAAGCGTGCAAAGGAAATGGATCCGACACGACTTGTTCATTACGAAGGAGATTTTGAAGCAGAGGTGACCGATGTATACAGCACGATGTATACATGGCTTGAACATAAGGAAAGACGAACTATGGACAAGGTGATTGAAAAGTCCAAAAAACCACATATTCTCTGTGAATATGCCCATGCCATGGGAAATGGACCTGGAAATTTAAAAGAATATCAAGACTTATTTTATAAATATGATAAGCTCCAAGGTGGATTCGTTTGGGAATGGTTTGACCACGGGATTGAAACGGTGGCAGAGGATGGTACGATTTATTACCAGTATGGCGGCGATTTTGGTGATGACCCGACGAATGGAAACTTCTGCATCGATGGGTTAATCATGCCGGATGGTACACCGTCCCCAAGTCTATATGAGTATAAAAAAGTGATTGAACCAGTTCAAACAGAATGGATTGATACCGAGAAGGGCATTTTCCGGCTCATTAATCGATATGATTTTTTATCATTAGACCATTTGAATTTAACATGTTCGTTATTTGAAGATGACCGATTGATTGAAGCCTTTGATATAGAGCTTCCAAAGATGGCGGGACGGGAAACAGCAGAGATTCAGCTGACAGTTGGACAGGACATTGAAAAAGTAAGCGGAGCCAATTATTATTTGGTATTTTCATATAAACTAAATCAGGATACATCTTGGGCAGCAAAAGGACATGAATTAGCGAACGCTTCCTTTGTGCTCTCGGGAAGGTCAAAATTACCTAAAGCGCATGATGATGGCGAACTCCTGGTTAAAAAAGAGGGAGCGTTCCTGAATGTAAGTGGTAATGATTTTACCATTACCTTCGATTGTGTCAAAGGAACACTTAAACAAGTAACTCGGAATGGGAAAATACAGATTGAAAAGGGCCCGCAGTTTAACTTCTGGCGTGCACCAATTGACAATGACATGTACTTGCTTAATGATTATAGAGGAAAATATTTCATGCATCTCGGACATGAAATCGTTGAAGATATCCACTACGAATTGAAAGACGGCGTATTTGAATGGCATGCGGATGCATTGTATGGTACAACAAACAGTTCTTGGTATTATCAAATTAATTATCACTATATGGTTTATCCAGATGGTGATATTCTTTGCCGAATTGTTGGAATTGCATCGGGGAGAAAAGAAAATGCACCGGTTATGGTGCCACGCCTTGGTCTACGCTTACAGTTAAATAACGATTTTAATAAAACGCAATGGCGCGGAAGAGGCCCAGGAGAGAGTTATCCAGATTCAAAACAAGCGAATCCTCTTGGGGTCTACAGTAAAACGGTTGATGAGTTATTTACTAATTATGTGAAACCTCAAGAAAATGGCAATCGTTCCGACTGTGACTGGGTCAGCTTTACTGATCATGATGCCAACGGGCTCATTTTTATCGCGAATGAGACCTTTAACTTTAGCACATCACACTATGAAGTTAGCGACCTTGAAAATGCCAAGCATACAGTCGATTTGAAGCCGAGGGACTATATAGTCTTAAATATGGACTACAAACAAAATGGTCTCGGCAGCAATTCGTGCGGGCAGGATCAACTAGAAAAATATCGTTGTAAATTCGAAGACTTTACCCTATCATTCCGGATCTCTCCCTTCAATGCTGAAAAATCCACAGCGGTAGAGCTTGGACGAGAACAATGCTAAGTGTTAAGGTGGGTCCGTAAAAGAATAAAGAACAACTAATCAAACGATTGATTAGATAGTGACAAAATGTTGCACTCAAAGAAGGCACCCACTTAAAGGGTGCCTTCTTTAGTGCATTCTTCCAACAACTTTAAAATGGCACCGAAGAACTTCGGACCAGAATTTCTCATGAGATAAATTCCAGTCTGTTTTGTTCCTCGATTACATTAGCGTAATGCCAAATAAGATCTTCAAATATCCGGTCCCATCTCTGTGTTAATGCGTAATCCCTTCCTGCGATTCCCATTTGTTCCCGTAGTCCATCATTCGATAAAATCTGAATAATCGCATCTCTAAATTCCTGTACATTACCAGGTTTACATAAATACCCCGTTACTCCTGCTTTAATGATATTCTTAACACCTCCGGCCTTTGCTCCGATGACAGGGGTTCCACTTGCAAGGGACTCAAGGACAACATTTCCAAAGGTCTCCGTAGGAGAGGGGAAAACAAATAGATCAGATGCTGAATAGACTTCGGCCAAGCCGTTACCATTTAAGAATCCTGTAAAGGTCATATTTACGGGAGCATTTGCCTGCAATTGCTCACTTAATGGGCCATCACCAACTATTAACCAATGTATTTTCTCATTTAACTCAGCTGGGATTGATTTTGCAACTTCTAAAAGTGTTTTGATATCTTTCTCAGGTGCTAGTCTGCCTACATATATAAGCAGGTATTTTCCCTCTGTAGAGTAAAAGTTCCGGACAGCATTTTTATCATAATAAGGGTGATAAAGTTGGCAATCTACGCCTCTTGGCCAAATTTCTAAGTTTGAGAATCCATGGTGTTTTAATTGTAGGAACGTATCTGTGGAGGGAACGAAGAGTTTTCTACAGGTTTGATAGAACCAGTGCATGTATTTCCAATGGATTTTCGAAAGAAAATGAAGGTGATAATAGTGTAAATAATGATCAAAATTGGTGTGATAGGAACCGACAAGGGGGATGTTTAATTTTTTGGCAAAAAAGACACCACATAGGCCGATGTTGAAAGGGGTTGCCACATGAATTAAATCTGGAGAGAATGCTATTAATTCCGACTTAAGATGAAGTAGGTTTGGAAAAGCTAAGCGGCATTCAGGGTATAAGAAAAAGGAACAACTTTTAAAATGATGTATATTGGTAGAATGATATTCATTGGAATAAGAATCGGGTGCAAAGATCTTAAAAGCGATCTCCTGATCCTCCAAATAACTAGTTAATCGTTTAAGCGTCCTTGCAACCCCGTTGATGTCTGGATAAAAGGTATCTGTGAAAATGGCAATTTTCATAAAATCCCTCCTAATCTATTCCTCATAACCACAATAAATAGAAGCAAAGGCTCCCGGTAAGTGATCCGAGTAGCCCCCCAACAATCACATCGGAAGGATAGTGAAGGCCTAAGTAAATTCTTGATATGCCTACACAAAGTCCTAAAGGGATCAGGACAAAGGAAAGTTGAGGGATGAATAGGATAAATGGCATCATAACTGAAAATATCGCTGTTGTATGTCCTGATGGAAATGAATGATCTTGTAATGGATTTGCAGGAAACTTTGTTTTTTCAATGATTAAATAGGGTCTTTTTCGGGGGAACAGCAACTTTACAAAATGTACGGGAATGTGACTTGCAGATAACGCAAGTGCACTTGCAATCGCAACAATTCTAGTTTCCCGTGGCGAAAACATGATGAGAAGTAAAGTTGCGGCGATCGTAAATCTCGCTCCACCAAAGTGCGTGACCGTACGAAAAAAAAGATTTAATACCTTTTTATCAAAATGACGATTAACTTGCTGAAATATACGGCATTCGAACCCATAAAACAACTGTATCATTCTCATATATGCCTTTCCCCTTTATCAATTAATCATTTTCAACCCTGCATTTGGTCGATGTCAGGTCAAACTATTGACCACCCTTGCTTTTTGGTTAGGAGGTTTTCTTCGCGCGATATTTTGTTGGATAAGATGGTTCGTATCGACTGGAATCGTTGTTTTTGTACAAAGAATCAAATCGTTTTCGATCATTCCCTTTGTATGTATAGCAATACCTATAACCATTTGCCCTAGTTCAGCTAAACACGTACTAGCAACAAGTCCATCAAATCCTGCTCCCGTCACGGAAATCTTCATCCAATCCCTCCTATTAATATTGCTTACTTATATTGTATAAAGGAATCGGTGATAGTTTCTTAACTTAATGTTAAAAGTGTGTTAAGTAATTGTAATTTTCGAAAATATCTATATCAATAAGTTTTAGCTTCGGGTGCGCAATCGATCTTTTTTTAAAAGTAGATAGTTTTTTTCTACTTAATTGTTTTTATATGGAAATGATAGAGGGGCGTTCCTACTTCTTTTTTTAGTATAATTCCTACAAAAATATGAAAGAGAATTTAAATAACTATTTGATAAGATCAGGATTGGAAGCGCTATCATAAAAAACTGATAAATCACAAGTTTCAGAAATATTTAAATAAATAGAATAATATACTAGACGAATGAGAGTAATTGTTCTACAATAATATTAATTAAATCACAGGGACATTCATATCGTTATTTTGTGTAAGGTAATCTAACAATCTACGATTTGATTTGTCAGAAAAATAAGAAAAATAGAAAGAGGTCCTTAGTTATGAAGAAGAAATGGGCAAAAATGTTTATGGCCTCCACCTTATTGGCGGGAGTGCTTGCAGGTTGTTCAGGAGCTAAAGAAAGTTCAGGCAGTGAAAGTAAAACTATTAAGATTGGTGTAAACCTAGAGCTATCCGGTGGAGTTGCTTCTTATGGGGAGTCACTTGAAAACGGTATTGATATTGCAGTCGATGAGATTAACAAAAAGGGTGGAGTCAAAGGCAAAAAGCTAGAGCTTGTTAAAGTAGATAACAAGTCAGAAGCTGCCGAAGCGACGAACGGAGCCATCAAGTTAACAAGTCAAGACAAAGTAACAGCGATTATTGGTGCGGCTACAAGCGGTGACACCGTGGCGCAAGCACAAATTGCCAATGATACAAAAACAATCCTATTAACTCCATCAGGGACAAGCCCCAACGTAACAGTAGGGGATAATGGTAAATTAAACGAGTACGTTTTCCGTACCTCTTTTATTGATCCATTCCAAGGAATTGTGGCCGCGAATTTTGCTGCGAAGGAATTAAAATTAAACAATGCAGCTATTTTTGCAGATAGTGCCAGCGATTATGCCAAGGGTTTAGCAGCCTCATTTAAAGAGACTTACGAAAAGGCAGGCGGCAAAGTTGTAGCTGAAGAAGCTTATGTTGCGAAAGATACGGACTTCCGTGCTACCTTAACTCGTATTAAAGCTAAAAATCCAGCATTCATTTTCATTCCTGGATACTATGAAGAAGTTGGTTTAATTGTAAAGCAAGCTCGTGAATTAGGCATTACTGTTCCATTAATGGGAGCAGATGGCTGGGATTCACCGAAGTTAGTAGAATTAGCTGGCGCTGACGCGTTAAACAATACATTTATCACGAACCATTACACATCTGAAGATCCAGATAAAAATATTCAAAAGTTTGTAACGACTTATAAAGAAAAGTTCAATGGAGAATCTCCTAATGCGTTTAATGCACTTGGTTATGATACGGTCTATCTATTAGCGGATGCAATCGAGCGTGCTGGTGGAACAGATACAGCAAAAATTAAAGATGCTTTAGAGAAAACAAAAGATTTATCTAGAATTACAGGTACGATTACTATCGATAAAAACCACAATCCTATTAAATCAGCTACTGTTTTAGAATATAAAGACGGTAAACAAGTATTTAACACGAAAGTGAATCCGTAAAAATCGGAAAAGGTGAAATGGAAGGACTGTCCCTTCTATTTCACTTTTTTTATTTGTTGGTAAGATTCGGAATAGTTGTGCTATAATTAAATTAGTAATAGGTACTAATACCAGATATAAATTTAATCACCTAACATTGGTAATTCAAGAATATTTAAACGGGTATAAAAGGGACCATTCTCACCTTTTAAGAGTGTTTGTACGGTAAACTAACGAATATTGACAACAACGGGGGATTATGATGTTAACAAATGATTTGGACTTTAGATTGGAGCCTAAACTTATAGATTTATATGAAGAACATAAAAAGCGATCTGAAAAAATAGATTGGGGTTACCATGATTTCTTACCATGGGATAAGGCAATGGATTTCCGACGTGTTCCCTGGGATGAAAGCCAGGTGACACTGCCTGCATCGATTATTACAGCGGTTGAAACGGCTCTTCTAACCGAAGTGAACTTGCCGTGGTTTACCTCTCATCTAGATCAAACGTTTAAGGGTTCTTTAACGGTTATTAAAGATTTTGTCCATACTTGGACTGCAGAAGAAGATCAGCATTCAAACCTGATTGAAACGTATTTATTAATTACACGCAATGTAGATCCCAAGCGACTCCACCAATTACACAAACAAACGGTTGAGAATGGCTGGAATCCTGATTATCACACGCCTTTTGAAACTATGGTATATACCTCATTACAAGAACTGGCAACCATGGTTTTTTATAATAACGTGGCGAAAGTAGCTGGTTCGCATGATAAGGATTTAGCTAGTCTGCTTCGCCGTCTTGCAAAGGATGAAACGTTGCATTATGCCTTTTATCGAGATGTGATTAAATTTCATCTCCAATTGGAACCTAATTACTGTTATCATTTAGGACATGTCATTAAGAACTTTCAAATGCCTGGTACAGTAATGCCTGATTTTGAAGATCGCATGGCCATTATTGCAAAAGAGGCAAACTACGGTCCATTGGAATATTTTGATCAAGTTCTAGATGTGATTGTTGATTATTGGGAGTTGGAAAAATTAAGACCGATTGCACCAGAAGCAGAAAAAGCTAGACTGGACATTCTAAATTACCACGCACGGTTGAAAAGAGTAAGAGATCGTTTTTATAAAAATAAATAAGTTACTTCCAAATTAAATGTAAATATTGCCAATTCATTCGAAGCTTAAAGGCTTGACAACTAAAATATAATTTATTAACCTTGAACAATAGTAATTTAATAAATAATTTCGTATAACTCCAATGATATGGTTTGGAGGTCTCTACCAGGAACCAATAAATTCCTGATTACGAAGA
>NZ_JBALOS010000074.1:0-1199 GCF_036962765.1 Neobacillus drentensis | reverse complement strand
GCACCCTGTTGATTGGAGTGGAAAGTGCGAAGACTCCTGCGGGAGGCTCCCCGGACCGCCCGCGGAAAGCGAAGCGCTTGGAACGGAAATCAACAGGCTAGTTTAACAGAGCCTTTTTTATAAAAATTAGGAGGTAAATATTAATATGAATTTTGCGACTCTACCTAAAATTGAACTTCACTGCCATTTAGATGGCAGTCTTAGACCGGAAACCATCCTTGATATTGCAAAGAGAGAAGGAATCAGTCTACCTTCGATGAATAGGGATGAAATTCTAAAAGAACTCATCGCTCCATTAGAATGTGAATCGCTTGATGAATATTTAGAGAAATTTTCTATTCCCAATTTAGTTATGCAGACAAAGGAAAACCTTAGAAGGATTACCTTTGAACTTTTTGAGGATGCCGCACGGGAAAATGTGAAATACATGGAGGTAAGATTTGCTCCACTACTTCATACAGCAAGGGGATTAGAGGTTGATGATATCATCCAGAGCGTCTTAACTGGAATGAAGGATGCAGAAACGCAATATGAGATAAAGGGAAATTTAATCCTTTCCTGTATGAGAACGATGTCTGCAGAACGTGCTTTTGAGGTTGTAGAGAAGGGGAAGAAATTCCTTGGAAAAGGAGTAGTCGCCATCGATTTATGTGCATCGGAAGAGGAAGGATTTTGTGGAAAATTCGTAGAACCGATCGCATTAGCTAGAGAATATGGTTATCGAGTAACCATCCATGCTGGTGAAACGGGTATAGGGAAGAATGTATTAGAGGCAGTTGAACTTTTGGGTGCAGAGAGAATTGGTCACGGCGTATTTATTAAGGACTGTGACGAGGCATATAATATCGTAAAGGAAAAGCATGTTGTCCTTGAAATGTGTCCAACAAGTAATGTGCAAACGAAAGCCGTGAACCAGTTTAGTGAACATCCAATCTATCAGTTTCATAACGATGGAATAAAGGTAACGGTTAATACAGACAACCGGACGGTATCAGATACAACGATGGCAAATGAATGTGAAATCGTATTTAAAGAATTCAATATAAGCGAAAATGACTATAAGCAAATTTACTTTAATAGTGTTGAAGCAAGCTTTGCCGATTCCGAAACAAAGGAAATGCTGAAGAAATATATTTCTTGATAAATAGTAGAATAAAGGTGTCAGGCACCATGTGAAAAATTCACATGGTGCCTGACAC
>NZ_JBALOS010000073.1:23733-24709 GCF_036962765.1 Neobacillus drentensis | reverse complement strand
AAGGCAATATACAGCCAAACAGGTTTTTCGTTCGGGATAACTTATGGGTTTGGTATGCTACTTTCCAGAAGAATAAAGTTAAATTGCCAGTTAAGGTAACAGTTTATGATGCAAATGGTCAAATTATTTTTGGAGGAAATGAAAAGGAATAGTAAGCTGAATAAATTGGTTCATTTTATTTCAGCACATACCTCGTAGAAGCAGCCTGGACTTTTATAAATGTATGAAAATGGTTTTTCACACATAAAAAAAGACCACCTGACCGGCGGCATTTATCTTCAACTAACGTACTGTGTTAGTTGAAGAAAGTGCTGTATAGGGTTTTAATATTAAAACTTTTTGTTGAGTTTGAAGCTTCTAAACATATTAATTTGCTTAATATTTTCTATAGCAAATTGAAAACCGTATAGGAGAACCGCTCTAAAAAGAAGTAATACGGTTAATTGGATTGGTTTTAATCGGACTAAAGACACTATTCCTAACCGTTTTAATAATTTCATTCCTGGAAAAGCAAACAAGAAATGGGCAATTGCATTGGTAATCATAAATAATGTTAGCTTGCCATAAGTGAGTTTTAGACTCCATAGAGCAGAAAGAAAGTAAGGACCCAAAATAAAAGGAATATCTCCATCAATTTTAGGATGAATACTATTATAAAACCGCCACCAATTTTTTTTCTTTGCAGTAATATTATTTATTTTTATGACAAAGGCGATAAATATAGTTGCTGGAAGAAACCGTTTTATTGTACTTCGTCCCAATAATGGAAGCGAAAACCAGGGAAGAATCATCATAAGTATTAATAAAAATCTTGTATTCTTCAAAATTAACGCACCTCCTATTTCTCTAGGATGTGCAACAATAATAAAAAATATTAGCAACATATATTTTTCACTTTTCCTATAAAATGAGGATGGAAAAAATAGCTTTAATACATTGGGATGACTTAATCAATGTTTTTTTATTTGGCTCTGTT
>NZ_JBALOS010000073.1:15586-23690 GCF_036962765.1 Neobacillus drentensis | reverse complement strand
AATCAACAATAAACTTCAAAATAGCCTTTTATATTGATTCATTTTCTTTATAGATTCCTTTATAGAAGAAAATTCTTTTTAGTTAATTTATAAGAATGCGAAAAAATAACCTTTGATCAAAAAAATCAAAGGTTCAAAGTAAGCTTAGTGGTCTAGTCTAAGCCTTTTAGGAGGTCTAAACTCAGAAGAATTTAAACTATTGAAATAGTAACATTTTTCGAATATTATTTCAATAGTTTAAAGCGTTAAAGTATAAAAATATTGTTTTTAATTATTTACTTAACGAAAAAATAGACTTATTCAACTCTTATTTAGGGCCGAACCACCTACTAAAGGTAAAGTCTAAAAATGATTGATTGTTTTTTTCTGAAAATGATTGATTTACTTGTTCCCCACTATTTATAGCTCGCTTTGGCTGCCTTATTTCCTCCCCCCATACCGTTCGTTCATTTTAGTGTTTAATCTAAATAATTCTCATCCTCTAATCAATCAATTAATAAAAGGCAATAGATAGGTCTTATAGACTTTACCTATTGCCTATATTAACGAGATTTCACAAAAAAACACCTGTCTTTATTGTACCCTACTAGATTTCAAGTAAAGGAAGCTATCCAAAATCTATTCTTCAAGTGGAAGTTCTATTCAATCCTTTAATCCCAGGACCCCTATTTAATTTTCCCATTGTTTAAGAACTTGTTCTTTTGCGATACGATAAACTTCTTCTTCTGTTTGGTTTTTGGTAGCTATTACGTTGGTTTGATAAACTTTACCTTTATGTGTTACATAGATTGTATACTTGTACATTTTGTTCTATCTCCTTTACATGATTCTAATAATTCCAACTTTTTGTTCAATCCACTTCACTAATAAATCCAATTCATTTAGTGATTCCTACAAATGTTTTTTAACTTTTTTATATTTTACAAATAATATGAAAATGATGAAAGCTAAAAAAAAGGTCAAGATTTGACAAATTCTCAACTAAACAAAAATTAATATACTCACTAGCAACGGTAATGACTGGCAAAGTCAATGAAATCAACAAACTTTTTATGATTCTAATCTCTTATGTATTTTGTTACACTTCTGAGAATGCAGAAAAATGTCGAAATATAAAAACTAAAAAAGGCTGGCTCCTGATACCGATCTTAAATTACCTTTTAGTTTTAATCCTTCAAATTAAATATCCACAAACTAAAAAAGCAAAATGATCAGTCCTATACTGAGCCGTTTGCTTTTTCCTATAAGTTAGCTTAATACTAAAAAAACTCACTTCAGAGGTTTGGTCTTACATTGCCTCTAACACTTTTTTAAGTTCTTCGCCCATTTTCGCCCAACCATATTTTTTATTCCTCCTCTGATATTTGGTTTAAAAGTAATATTCTTTCACTCCAGAATTTCCTGTAAAACGATACCCAATCCTCAACTTCTCTTAACGGGGCAGCATTCAGCCGATACCTTGTTTCTCTGCCAACTTTACGGTCGGCAACTAGACCAGCTTCTTTAAGGATAGCCAAATGTTTAGAAACAGCAGTACGACCCATTTGAAATTGAGCGGTTAATTCGTGAAGAGGTAACTCTTCTGCATCTGCCAACAAACGTAGCAATTTACGTCTTGTTGGGTCAGCGACGGCTACATAAACATCACGCTCTTGATTTTTATCGTTCAAAATCGCCCCCCCTTTAAATCAGACACCAATTGGTGTCCTTATCACATAACACTAATTGGTGTCCTATCAATTTCTTTATTTTCCATAATAGCATTAGTTTTATTCTCCTATCATCAAGTATATAAGTGCCTTCTAATCATTTAATCCCTTTCCATTGAGAATTTGCTGCATATATTTTTCAACCCTTGACTCTCGGGTTTTGGATTGCTTGGGCCCCGAAAAATGAAGAATGTATGCTCTTTGCCGTCCCGGCGTCAATGCTTCAAAAGCAGTTTTCAAGGCAGGGATTTCATCGAATTTATTTTGAAGTTCTTCAGGAATTATGTAGTCTGAATTCTTTTTAAAATTCACTTCCAAACCGGCTTTTTCAACTTCAATGGCTTCATAAATATAGTCTTTCAAGATGGTTTCCATTTCAACTATTTCTTGAACATTGGTGAACCGAATCTGGCGCGCCGCCTGTACATTCTCCGTTTGTTGGATTAGAATCCCATGGGCATCCTGTAACAAGGCACCTTTGTGAAACAGAAGCGCACAATATTCTTTAAATCCATGTATTAAAACTATGTTTTTTTTCTCAAACGTGTAACAAGGATGCATCCACTTAAATTCTTCGGTCAGCTCACAGTCAAGAACGATATTTCTCAACTTCTCATATTCTTCCTTCCACTTTTTAGCTTTACTTAAAAATTCATCAACCTTAGGATTCATTCTACTATTTGTCATCAAGGAACACCCCTCTTCCATTTTTCGATCAGCTGACAGTCAAGAATGAACATTCTCAATTTCTCCATTTCTTTCTGTCACTATAATGGCTTTATTTGAATATTCATAAACCTTGTATCGGTTAAGGCGGACGTGAAGAGGCAATTCTTCTACGTCTGCCAATAGACGAATCCGTTCACGTCGAGTCGGGTCGGCAACCGTAACATACACATCCCTCATTTTATTAGTATCGGTCAAAATCACCCTCCCCTTATTTTCGAGTTATGAAAAGACTCCGATTGGTGTCCGATTTATAATAGGACTTTAATTGGTGTCGTGTCAAGCAGACCTGGCTTGGAAAGTTACAGGGAGAGTCTTTGTAAGTTGTCTTTCTTATGAATTTATTTATCATAAACATTTGGCCAAAGACCGACTAAATTACTATTTCATTTTTGAGAATTAGTCGAATTTTTATCAATAAATTAGGGAATAATTTAATCAAAAGTAGAGAAGGTGGAATTCTTTTGATTCTAACAAATCCCATAAGCGCATCAGAGGTTGGAACACTTTGGCTTACATATCAAGAAAAAACGCTAATTATGAGAATATTAGAATATTTTATGAAAAATGCAGATGACGAGGAAGCCAGGAATCTTTTGGGAGGGTTGTGGCAAGATCTAAATTATTATGTTATAGAACTAGAAAAAATATTTCATAAACAAGGAATGATAACTCCTAATGGATTTAAAAAAGAAGATGTAAATTTAGAAGCTCCTAAGTTATACGACAATGGATTTGACGTAATGTTTCTTCGTATTTTAAAAGAAGTCAGTATGGGCATGTACACCATTAATATGAATATGGCATATACTAGCGAGGTTATATCGATATATGAGGGACTTACAAGTGTTACACAAAAAATTTATAAGCTAAGTACCCGTTATTTGCTTGAAAAAGGAATACTTACTCTTCCGCCAAAGGTTTCAATGCCCAAAACAACAGAGATGATCGAAAGCAAAAGCTATATGAGAGGATTTAAACCATTCAGTGAAAAAAGAGCATTAAATGACATGGAGTTAGGTTTTCTTCATCATGGAATTGAAACAAATACTATTGGAATGCAGCTGATTACAGGATTTGCCCAATGTGCAAAGAACAAAGAGGTTAGACAATATTTTGAAAAAGGAAAAGAACTTGCAAAGAACCAAATTAAAACATATCAAGGAATTCTTTTAGAAAATGATATTCAGTTTTCTGCCACTTCTGGAAGCACAGTAACATCTTCAACCATTGCCCCGTTTTCAGACAAGCTTATGATGCATTGCATTAACTTTTTAAATGGTTTTTGCATTGTCGGAAGTAGCTTTGGGACATTTTTTGCCTTAAGAAATGATATAGCATTAAAAACAGCCTTATTAGCTAAAGATGTCTTTTTCTACGGTCATGAGGGAATTGAAATTATGATTAAAAATGGCTGGTTTGAGGAACCCCCTCAAACGGATGATCGACATATACTCATAAACCACAAGTAAATTATGATTTTTATGTCAGATTGTGTATTTCATGGCATCCTCTTTTACCACAATATAAAAAGGCGAGCACGGTATCAAATTGTGCTTGCCTATAAGTCTATTTTAAAAAAAGACAAACTCTTCTCAAATGAATAAAGAATAACTTTTAAATTCATAAAAAATTGGTGCTGATGATATGCATATTTTCATTTCAGTGAGATCACAGTGCCCCTATTAGCCCTTAACATAAAAAACCTGCTCATAGGAGCAGGTTTTACACTAAAGTCACTGTTCTGTTTGGTTGCCATCTTCACCAGAGTTGTCTGCAGACCCAGATTCATCTCCACCCACTGCATGTTGCTGTTTGGTATTAGAACTTGCAATTGCAGAGTTAGTTCCCGCTGCACTGTCATCTCCACCGCCACTTGCAACCTGAGTAGCACCAGCCTGTTCCGTACTTGTTGCATTTATTTGATTATTTATGACAATCACAAATTCTACGTCCGGTTCTAAGTGCTCTCCATTCTCTTTATGCGGCTGAAGCTGGTCACCACCCATACCTGTATTACTAGCTTGCCCTTTTGCACCGACACTTTGCTGCTGCTCGGTATTCGATGAATCAAGTGCCGCATTATTCCCGGCTGCGCTGTTTCGTCCCGCTCCACTGGCAATTTGTGTGGTATTGGGTGCACTTGTAAACTGATTATTAATGATAATGACAACTTTTCGTTTATCAGAAAGAGGACCCACATTAAGTTCTTGCCCATCTTCATTTACGAATCGGAACGAGAAGGACTGATTTCGTTTTTTTCCACCATTCCCCATATCCTCACCATCCTTTTATTATTACTAATACTATTAAATGATTAGTTAATAATAATGGCTTGGACAAAAGTATTTTTTTCCTTTAAATATGTAAATTTATAAGGCTTATATTGCAGAAACGCTCCAGTTAGAATAAGAAAAGCTGCCAAGAATGACAGCCGGACCCCTTTAACTCTTGCACCTGTTAGTTCAATAAAAAAGGATCAATCTCTACAATCCTATACTCTTAGATCGTCCTAAGTTTATCGAACAACCATACAAGATGATTGTATTTACCATAGGATTGTATTTGATTTCTCTCAATCTGGATACGCTCCATTGCAATCAAGTCATCGCTAAATTCGGTATTTCGAACTAGGTTAACAGGGGGACGGTTTTCTGCAATATTTATACGAATTTGATGAAGTAAGGTTATGATTGCGCGGTTAAATTCATGAAACTCATTGGGAAATCTTGAAGTAAGGGATTGATGTTCTAATATAATCTTTTCCATGAGTCCGTAATCCGTCGGATGAATAGAGTGCAGAGCTCTAATCGATACATCAAGAACCGGATGCTTTTGTTGGAAAAACAAACGATTTCTGTTCATAGCCTCTTCCTTGGTTGTCGAGGGCGGATGTTCCTGATGAAACGATTCTAAATCCTCTTCGATAATAAAATTAGCATTGGCCTTATATAATCTATAAGCAAACTCAGCATCCTCGGGTCCCCATCCTTTGAAATCCTCCTCATAGCCGCCGACTTCCTCTATAAAACTTCTTTTAATAGAAAGGAAACCTAAGCAAGCCATCCAACGCAAGGGGCTGCTACCAAAATCATCCGTAAGATAGTTTAATAATTGATGAGCATAACTTCTGTATTTTACGATCGAGCATAAATTTTTAATATCTTCAATATCCGCTCTCTTAACCACTTGTTGGGATTCTTCTAAAAGCCTGATATGAGTCGTTAAGTTACTAAGTGTCAGTTCTTGCGATACCACCTCTTTAAGGCGTTGGTTGAAGAGGGAATTTTTTTCACTCCACTTATAAATCGCGTTGATTTGATTATTAGTAAAATCCGGGGATAAAAAGGTATAAATACGGCCGCGCTTGCTTCCTGCAATAACAACGGATTTGTCGTGATTCAGATGATGCTGGCAGTTAAGGGCAACATAGCTAGGGGAAACGATGGTTTCTGCATCCAAAATGATGATAATCTCTCCCCTCGCATGCCTAAGTCCGATATTTCTTGAAGCAGCAACCCCAACATTGGTTCTATTGCGAATATATTGAAAATGGTAGGAAGGACGATACTCCTTAATTTCGGGGGTCTGGTCGGTAGAGGCGTCATCTATCAATATTACTTCCATTTTAGATAAATCAAAGTTCTGTTTCTCCAATGCATAAAGGCTAAGCAGATTAAGGGGATATCGGTTATATGAAGGCATGATGATCGTGACTTCAATTTCCATGTTTTTCTCATTCCTCCTTGAGAGCTAATAGCTTCGAACAATTAATTTGTTCCGCTAGTTTATAACTAGTATTTAACGAAAGATTTACTGACAATAATTAAAAGGATAAAAAGCAACACGATTAAAGGAAAATTAACACCATAACCATCATCACTCCCTTAGTTAATAGATACAACATCGTATGTTAGCACGATAAATATCGAATTGGACAAGAACAAATCTTTACATATCTTTACATTTTCTTAATATTTAAAAAGCTATTGCTTGCTGCACATTCCGAAATGGGCACCCTTAAAAGGACATTAGATTTAAATTAAACCCAGAATGAATATGTAAAATTGAATAAGAAATGGATATCCTTTGTTATAATGGTGTCAGAAGGGGGTGCTTAAATTTGGAGAATCCTTCGAGATTGTCTGGTACTTCTGCTACTCATGCAAAGCCTAATATGGAAAAGGCGATACTTTGCATGGGGCAAAATTAAATTACATTCTTATCGCCTATTTCATCTCTTGGCTTTGCACCTTATTTAATCAATTACTAAATAAGGAGCTGGCAGGCATGAAATATGTAAATGCAAGCAACATTTTACCTGAGAATCTAATCATCGAGATCCAGAAATATGTACAGGGGGAAACTATTTATATTCCTAAATCGGAAACGACTTATCGAAAATGGGGTACCCTTAGTGGTGGAAGAAAGCTCCTGGATAAGCGCAATGCCAATATAAAAAGCGCCTTTATTAGCGGCACTGCTATTCAGGATTTAGCTGATGAATATTTCCTTTCAATAGAAACAATCAAAAAAATAGTGTATTCAAAGCACGGATGATATCGTCCGTGCTTTTTTATGTAAGGCTGTTTTCGCATAATTTGTTGCTTTCGAACAAATCTTTAAACCCGTAATAGGGTTGGTTTCGGGGCATCTTTTCGTAAGTTCTTTTAAGAATATACGAGCAAAATTCTGATTAAGCAGCGCTTATTAGTATTAATAGCAACAATGTTTACGAAAAGAGCCTTATGTAAAGAACATTTCTAAGTTGAATTTTACATTTCCCCATCCAGAGTTATTAATTAAAATAATTGAAAGGAGGTTGAAAGTATGACCGAAAAGTTTATCAAGAATGCTGACTTTAATTTTATTCATAAACAGGTAGCCCTGATTAAAGATGGCTACAAAAAGAATGCGGCCCCAAATGTAATTCAGGCTGTAAAGGACCTAGCGAACAATAAAATAATAGGGCTTTTTCCAAATGCAACTAATGCACAAAAGGAAATGTTAGATCTTTCTGCACTTAAAACCGACCATGAATATGACAGATACATTCAGCAGCTTCATGACTATCTGTTACCATTTCCAAAGCTCGCTGAAGCGCAAATGAAAAAGATGTTTCCCAAAAATAAAAAATTAAAGCTCCCTGACTTAGACAAAATGAATCTAAATCAACTTACGTATTTAAGCTGGGTAGATATCAGCACAAATAAGAAGTTTATTGTGTATGAACTAGATGAGAAAATGGTTGGAATTGAATGCAAATATACAATCCTTAATAAGAATAATATCTGTTCCTTCTGTAATCGATTTGGTCAGGTTGCCTATATCTCCACTGTTACAAAGGCAAAAAAGGCTAAAAATCCTGATTACTATAAAGCGATAGGAAACTATATTTGCTTTGATAGCACAGAATGTAACAAGAAAATTACCAATGTCGATTACTTAACAACTTTCCTTAAAGAATCGTTGGGAGAAAAAACTGTCCTATAAGAAAGATTGGACAGTTTTTTGTTTTCTTCTAATACAGCTCAATCCAGCCTCAAGGGAAACAGAAGCACCCTCTGTCTCCTTTTTTTAACTAAATCCTTCCTTACGAGCAGAAATAAATGTGATATTAATTAGAAAATCACAAAATGAAGGTAAACAAAAATGCCAAATTAAAAATT
>NZ_JBALOS010000073.1:2348-15555 GCF_036962765.1 Neobacillus drentensis | reverse complement strand
GTTTTATAAAAAAATATTAATGTTTCTTATTTACCAATTGAATTTATTGATATATAATCAAATCAAATAACAGAAAGGAATTCATTATGGCCTATAAAGTAATTACAAATTGTCCTGTCTGCAGCAAAACACTGAAGATTACGAAGTTGCAGTGCTCTCATTGTCACACAACGATTGAAAATGAGTTTGAATTATCCAAGCTGGCGTCATTATCAAAGGATCAGCTTCATTTTGTGGAAGTATTTTTAACATGCAGAGGAAATATCAAAGAAGTTGAAAAGGAAATGGGGATTTCGTATCCAACGGTTCGAGGCAAGCTAACAGACATAATATCGTCCCTTGGATATGTGCAGAAGAAGAAAAATGAAGTAGACGAGAAAAAGGTTGTCGCCATGTTGGAAAATGGCGAAATCACCCCAGAAGAAGCCATTAAGTTATTAAAAGATGAATAGGGAGGAATGTACCATGAAAGAGGAAATTGCAAAGGTATTAACAATGGTGCAAGAAGGGAAAATTGATGCAGATAAGGGATCAGAGCTTATCCAAGTATTAAAAGAGAAAGAAGAATCAGGAAGTAAGCTGTTAGAAAAACCGACTAAATATTTAGATAAAACATTAAAAATTCGTGTTGTATCAGCTGAAAATGATAACGTCACGGTCAATTTGCCCATAAAACTTGTCAAGGTAGTATTAATGGCTGGACATAGCATCGCAGCTAGTATTCCTCAATCCGAAAAATATGTAAAAGATATAGACATAAACCTTATTATTGAAGCAATCGAAAACGAATTGGATGGCCAAATTGTTGATGTTAAGTCAGCAAACGGAGATACCGTTTCTGTCTTCATAGAATAGAGATTTGCTTATGCTGCATTTAAAAGTCAAAGCAAAAGACGTCCGGTTCACCCTCCCCATTCCATATGCCATTTTAAACATTGGTATTTCCATTTTGTCTTCAAAAATTCTTCATCGACATGCAAACAAATGGACAAAAGAGCACTTCGAAAGAAAAAAACTGGACTTTACCATTCCACAGATAGACAAAGAAACACTAAAGCTAATTGTCAAGGAACTGAAAAATCATAAGGGTATCGTGCTGGTAGATGTCAAAGCTAAGGACGGTACTGAGGTTATGGTTAGACTATAATTCTTTAAAGAATACTCCGGTCACAGACCGGTTTTTTCATTTAACTCATATCATTAAATTTCTTCACTTAATCGCTAAAAGGCCGTATAAATACACCCGGACTACCAACATCACAATGAAATTTTTACAGTATTTTTTCCATTACTACTGTTTTAACTAAAAAACCATTGGGATTGGTTACCACTTCCTCTTTATAAACAATATAACCCATCGCTTTATTTTCAAGCCACAATAACATTGCCTTTGCTATTCCTTTTCCTCTTGCATGAGGCGACACTGATAATCTTGAAAAATATATGGAATCATCCTTTAGTTTAAATCTTGATGAACCGACGGGTATTTCGTCAACCATACATATTAACGCCTTCTCTGAGCCACTTTTGATAGCATTTTGCAATTCTTCCTCTGATTCATTTAAAGCGCTTGAAGGAACATCAAGGAATCGATATTCTTCAAAAGCATCTAACATAAGTTTGTGAACTGTCTGAATTTCATCCAATTTAGCTACTCTTACTTCAATATTCATTCTTTTTTCCTCCAATAAATTTATGTAAAACTTCAATTAAATTAAATACTTTCATCTCACCTTTTTCACTTAATTTGTAAGAAAATCTTACAAGGAATTTCTTTTCTACCTATTTTGAACCTTTAACTCCATAAGTAAAAGAGCCTGCCACAGCAGCCTCTTCTTTAACTCTTGCCCCCGTTTATTATAAGCACAACTCTTCACAATTTCTTAGATAATCAAACTAGAAGAATCCCATGCCTACTTAAAGACAAAAGCAGTAGGTTAAAAATAAGATTAAACCGTATTGAGCGTGGCTGACTAAGCCTCGCTTTTTATTTTTGTCGCTTGTTTTCTGTCTTGGCAGGTGTAATGTCTAATAATATTTATTTAGACTCTAGTTGATTTCTTTGAAAAAAGGGTACAAACCCAAAGCCTGTCTTACTCTTGATACATATACATACAGTACAAACTCACAAGAGGGATAGATGGAGGGGGGGGACAAGTGTGGACTAAGTTTGTGAGGTGGTTAGGTCGTCTCATGGAAACATCATGAAAAACTAGCTAGATGAGAGGAGAAAAAATATGAGTCATTTAACCGTTTGGATAACCATCATCACTTTTTTGGTTACCCTCGGATTTATTCTTTGGAGACCTAGAAACATTAATGAAGCCATACCTGCCGCAATAGGTGCGGTCATCGTCGTCCTTAGCGGAAGTGTTTCATTAACAGACCTGGGTATAATTACGAACACCATAAGTGGTGCCGCCATCACTATTATGGCAACGATTGTCATGGCGATTGTCTTAGAGAGTTTTGGGTTCTTTAACTGGATGGCAGAAAAACTGTCTGCCATGGCAAAGGGATCAGGAATTCGTTTATTCTGGTACGTTAATCTTTTATGTTTTCTCATGACACTCTTTTTCAATAACGATGGAAGTATCTTAATCACAACCCCAATTCTAGTCATGTTATTAAACAACATGGGATTAAAAAACCATCAAAAAATTCCGTATTTGCTGTCTGGAGCCTTAATTGCGACTGCTTCGAGTGCTCCAATTGGTGTAAGTAACATTGTAAATTTGATCGCTCTAAAAATTGTGCATATGAGTTTGTATTTGCATACGGCGATGATGTTTGTTCCAGCAACTCTTGGTTTACTTTTGCTAGTTGTTCTCCTGTTCCTACGATTTAGAAGAATCTTGCCGAAAACAGTTCCTACTAATGTTTCGGGTCTGACAAGTCCTTCTTACCACCCACTTAAATCAAATATAGGAATTCAGCATGCTTCGGAAAAAGCTCGCTCAAGATTTATGCGAAATGTTCTGTTGTTCGTATTCGCTGTCCGTGTTAGCCTCTTTGTCGCTTCGTTTGTGAATATTCCAGTCTCTCTTATGGCTGTTATCGGCTCGCTTGTCCTTTTAGGGTGGAGATGGGCTTATTTAAAAATATCCCCTGCCGATATGGTCAAAAAAACGCCGTGGTATATTATCGTTTTCGCCTTTTGTATGTATACCATCATTTACGGTCTCAATAACATTGGTTTAACGGACTGGTTGATTGGATTCATGAAACCAATCGTTTCTGGAAGCCTGCTGCATGCGAGTGTCATGATGGGTGTACTTCTATCTGTTCTCTCCAATCTTTTTAATAATCACCCAGCACTCATGGTTGGAACACTCACGTTAACGCATATGAATCTAAGTTTACTCGAATTGAAAATTGCCTATTTAGCAAACGTAATTGGCAGTGACATGGGATCGTTACTACTTCCAATGGGAACGCTTGCTACGCTGATGTGGATGCATATCGTAAGGAAAGGGAAAGTAATGATCAGTTGGTGGCAATATATAAAAATCACAGTTGTCGTTATTCCCCCTGCGACATTGTTTACCTTAGTTGTCTTGTATTATTGGGTCTCTTGGCTCTTTAGTGGAACACTTCAACGATAATTTGAGAAAAAGGGAGAATTAAGATGCTTATTGATTTTGTAGATTCAGTAGGAATATTTATTGAGGTTGAAATTTCAGGAGGCGTTATTCACAAGGGTATCCTATTAGATGCTGGGCTGGACATCATTGTTTTATACGATGGCAGAACCGATTCATACCTCTACATTCCATTTGTTCATGTTCAAAGATTGAAAGAAACTAGTTTAGAAGAAGAATATACCTCTTATAACCCACCTTCAGAAAAACCAATTGAATCGGATGTCATATCGTTTCGTAAATCATTAACTATTGCTAAAGGTTTGTTTGTCAAGATATATGTCACAGGGAATAAATCCATTCATGGTTATATAACCAGCATTATGAACGACTATTTTGTTTTTCACTCCCCTGTGTACAAAACAATGTTTATTTCGATGAATCATGTGAAATGGCTAATTCCGTATCCCCCTAATACGATACCTTATTCCTTAAACAAGGAAAATCTACCCCTGGTGCCTATATCGACTCCTTTAGCTAGATCTTTTGATGAACAGTTGAAAAGATTAGAAAATCAACTAGTTATTATAGATGGTGGAGAAGATACTGAAAAAATAGGCTTACTCCAAAAGGTTCGGCATAACAAATTGATTCTTATAACAGCTGAAGGGGAAACGGTTTGTCGAAATTTAGAGCATATCAAAACAATACAATTACCGTAAATACCTTATGTACTAGAAACTTAATAAACTTATTTTAACCAAAATAACTAGGTAGGTGATGGTCACTTGAGCAAACAAAATAAACAAAAAGAATAATCCATCTGTGTTTGCCGACGAGGATGGATTACTCAATCACTACTAAAGTTGTTTGTTAGACCGTGTCTTTCGAGTCACGGTTTTCTTTATGGTGTACCACATATTGTTAGTATATGTTGTTTGGTCTAATTTTGTTTAAGGTAGAAAAAATTTTGCAATCATAACTGCCGGTTGGACAACATCTATTTCTTGAAAGTTGAGGATCAGGCTGTAACATTATAGGCCCTTCTTATTTTTAAAATGAGAAGGGCTTTATTTTTATCAGTAGACTAATTCAGTACAAGCACTCCATTAGTTGCTGAACTGTCCTCACTGGTTCTTAATCCAGTCAATACATAACCAGAGTGAGATGATTGTGCTCACCTTTTCGCAGCCGAAATAACTCCTCTGAATGAAATCTGATGATTCTTGAGTGACTATTTTGTTTCTCGGTGTAACGTACGTCTTTTTAAACGTGGTGAGTATTTCATTAACTCAATACGATCAGGGTTATTTCGCTTATTTTTTGTGGTAATGTAATTTTGGTCTCCAGTTTCTGTACATGCTAACGTGATTTTTACTCTCATTTTAATTCCCTCCTAATTTTGTTTTCTATGCTAAAACTGTAAACGCTGGAAGTGGATCATGAAATTCAGTCCAATCCATTTTCATTTCTTCCTTAGTCAATAGACACCGATCCAAAGAAGCCTTAATTTCTTCGCCATTCATATCAATTCCAATTAGAACGAGCTCAGTCATCCGATCACCAAATTCATCATCCCAATTTTCCAGTAGCTCAGGTTCTTCATTAAGGATATGATTTCTTTCCTGTTCAGGATAAGCCGCAAGCCATTCACCAGCTCCCTGAAGCATAATAGAAGGTCCAGCTTGTGACAACAAACCTGTCGTATCATTTCGGGTTGGAAGCCAAAAGAATCCTTTAGCCCGGACGACTTCCACTGGCCATTCCTCTAACCATTGCATCCATCTTTGTGGATGAAATGGTTTTTTCCTGCGATAGACAAAGGATGAAATACCATACTCTTCTGTTTCTGGGGTATGTTCTTCGGTTAATTCCTTGATCCAGCCTGCCCCTTGACTTGCCTCTTCAAAATCAAATAAATGGGTATCTAAAATTTCTTTTAATGCGACTTTTGAGTGGGCACTCTCAATAATTTTTGCATCTGGATTTAGCTTTTGGAGGACAGCTTTTAGTCCTAGTACGCCCTTTTGATCCACTAAATCGACTTTATTTAAGACCAACACATTTGCAAATTCAATTTGGTCAATTAATAAGTCAACCACTTCACGCGTATCCGACTCATCTGTTCCTTGCTTTCGATCAAGAAGACTTTCACCTGATGAAAAATCATGCCAAAACCGGTTTGCATCAACAACTGTCACCATGGTGTCAAGCCTGCAATAGTCGGTTAAATTAATGCCAAGATTTTCATCCACATATGTAAAGGTTTGGGCAACAGGAACAGGCTCCGATATTCCAGAGGATTCAATTAAGATATAGTCAATATCCCCTGCCTGAACCAGCCTTTCAACTTCAATCATTAAGTCCTCTCTTAAGGTGCAGCAAATACATCCGTTTTGAAGCTCCACCAATTTCTCATCTGTTCGTGAGAAACCTCCTTGTTTGATCATGGAAGCATCAATATTGACTTCACTCATATCATTCACAATAACGGCAATCTTTTTATTTTCACGATTGGTTAATACATGATTTAATAACGTTGTCTTCCCTGAACCTAAATAACCACTAAGCACAGTAACTGGTATTTTTTCAGTCATTTTCTTCACCTCATTTTATAAATCGAAACCATTACGATTTAAAGAATATAGGTTGCCTATTTTTCTTCATCCTTTATGCCCCTCGATATAGAGTTTCTAAATGATAGGAGTAAATCGTAATCATTACGTTTTATATCTTAATCAATCTATTTCTTAAAAGCAAGTTTTTTTTCAAAATAATTGAACGCACTTTAGACAAAGTTCGAATAGAGGATTGGCAATATGAGGCTTAATTTTCCTTAAATAAGTAAAAAAGCATCCCTAGTAAAAAGGAATGCAAAAGATGAGTTGCGACCAAAGTAATAAGATTACAGTTAATTCTGCTTGTCTTTGATCTTTTCACGGATTTTTTCAAGTTCTTTCAAAGAGAGTTCACCTAGAGATTTTTTAATTTCTTCCTCAATCTGTTTTCTGTTGCTTTCTCGATATCGATCCCACCATTCCCGAAGACCTTCCGTATCATCTAAGAGGGATTCGATATCTAACTCTTCTAATTCATCATCTGATATGTAATTCAATACAGCTCCTAACATACGAGTAAGGTTATCGATTTCATCTGCTTGTTTCTGGTCATTTTGCGAAAGAACATCCGCTTCTTCCTGATCTGGCACTTCGGTAATGAGTGGCGCTTTTCTTGGCATCTTTATCCTTCCTTACTATTTTTACTTTTACTAATGCTTATTTTAGTATTTCCATTAAAAGTGAGATCGATGAACTTTACTCAACTATCAAAATTCAACAAAAAAAGGATGAAGTTTTTCGTTTAAACAATGCTCAATTCTTTGCCTGAAATTATTCCAAGTGACCATTTCCAACGCTTCTTCAATAGGAAAGAAACCAACTTCCAAACTTTCTGAGGAGGTTGTTAACTCTCCCCCGATCGGACGACCCAAAAATAAGGTGTTACAGATTGATTCACTTACATTTTGATACACACCACAAAACTTTATCACATCAATATCTATTCCGCTTTCTTCTTTTGTTTCCCTGATGGCTGCCTCTTTCAACGATTCTCCTTCTTCCACTTGCCCGCCAGGCATTTCCCATCCTCTTCGTGGACCTTTAATTAATAATATTTCCCTTTGCTCGTTAAGTACGATTGTTGCAGCTGAAACAATATGTTTTGGTGTTGGCATATCCTGACCTCGCTAATATAGATTACCTATTTAATTCGCTGCGTTTTTAGGCTTCTCCTTTTTTTACGGATTAGATCATAAATAGGAAATCCACCCTATTACGGTCACTTTTATGTTACCGTACTTTACTTTTTTCAACCTGCACGGTAACATAAAACCCCTCTTTGTTACCGTACTTCCTCTTTTTCCACCATCATGGTCACATACCCCCTCTCTATGTGACCGTTAACCCCTTTTTTCCACCATCACGGTCACATAGGTCACTATCCCTCCTACTTCTCGGTCATTTCGCAACTCTTATCCTATTTCAATAAACACAACGACATATATAATAAAATGAGAAGCAATTTTCAGTAAGCGAGATTTCAATTATAGGAGGGTAGGTTCGTTTTATGTCCATTGGAAAAGTGATTTATTATCATCGGCGGAAGCAGAACAAGACGCAGGAGCAGCTTTGCCATGGCATTTGCTCGGTGACACACTTAAGTAAAATTGAAAATAATGTAAAAGAAGCCAATCCGAAAACACTCCAGATGTTATGTGATCGATTGCAGATTTCACTTGAAGAGGAAAGCAAGAAAAGCCAACTATTACGGCAGAAGCTGGATATGTTTTACGAGACGATGGAAAGGATGCACCAAGAGAAAGCCACCATTTTATTTAAAGAATTACAGCTAGAAAAAGAATATATTCATTGTACGGAAATGATTTATTTGTTTGAGTTATACATGCTGCGCTACTACCTGCTGTTGCATGATTTTTCTGCCTATGAAAAGTCCTCCACAGAGATTCATCGGTATATCTCAAAATTCTCTCCCTATGAGAAGTATGTGTGGAATCTTCTTCAGGGCATCTATTATGGAAAAGTGGAACAATTCCCTCAAGCCCTCCTCTATTTATCTCGTGTCGAAGAACAGGCAGAACAATATGAAACCAAGATTACGGAATATTATTATTTTCGGTCGGCCTTGCACGGACATTTGTGCCACTATTCTTTATCAATCCATTATGCCTATAAAGCATTACGAGTTTTTCAGAATACCAACAACTTTTTAAGGATTGTCTATGTCAAATTGATTCTAGCCGTTAATTTCATCTATATCGGTGAATTTGAAAAAGGGAAAGAAATCCTCGACCAAATTTTAAATGATGCGGACATCCTGCAGGATTCAGAGACAAAGGAATTATCCTTACATAATCTCGGTTTTTTGTACTACAGACAAGGAAAGATGGAAGAATCGATAGACTATTATTCTCAGTCTCTTCAAATCAAAGAAAAAGATTCACCCTCTTACTATATTACGATTTCCTCTATGGCAGAGGCGCTGATTGCTGATGGCCAGAACGAAAAAGCCATGAAAATGTTAAAAGAGGGATTAGATTCAAATCAAGATCATAAATCTCCACGCTATATTGAGTTGAAAATCCTTTACCTAGAGGCAGCTGGTTCGCAGAAAGCGCTGATTACCTATTTAATCAACCAGGGCCTGTCGATTATTGAAAATCATCTTTCCACTGAACGAGGAAATAAATATCTACAGCTCATTGCTGATTATTATGAAGAAAAACAGGATTTCGCTTCGGCCAACCACTATCTTCAGATCGCCAACCAGCACCTGAAGAATCATCTTTTCAATATTGGATCGCCCGTTGATTTAAGTAGGGCTAAAGTACGATAAAATAATATATTGAGAGGACAATTGCCTGCGGCAGTTGTCCTTTTTTGTCGATTCTACCAAATTGTCCCAAGTTGAAAGGTAAGATTTGTTTAAGAAAGTACCCTTTTTTTCTTCAAAAAAGCATCGATAGTCCCATTTCCTTCCTCCTTTTAAACTAGGAATTTTCCCGATAAACAGTCTCGCAAATCCACTCTATACTTTTTAACTAGAAAGAACTTTGTATAACCAACACCAATTTTAAGGAGGGAAACCAATTCTAGTAAACTCAACACACAAAAACAACACTTACAATTTTTAGAAGAGGAGAATGTGAAAAATGGGGAAGCCAACGTATAAGAAATATTTTGCAGCTATGTTGACCACGGCACTCATCGCCGTTCCAACGCTACAAGCGTTTGCCGATGACTCGACCAAGAGTCTTTTACATACGCCAAACGGACAAGCAGCAACTGCAGATGTACAGGCCATGAATGTGAAAGCAAGTAAGGACAAGCATGTGATCACGCTGATTACCGGCGATGTTGTCACTGTAACAGAGCTAGCTGATGGACAAAGCGTTATTAGTGTTGAACCCGCTGATCCAGCACATAGCGGAGCACGGATCCTAACGCTAGCAAAGGGTACCTATGTAATCCCCGATCAAGCGATGCCTTATTTAGCTTCCGGCTTTTTAGATAAGGACTTGTTTAATGTCACGTCCCTCATTTCAGACGGATATGATGATGCCAACCAGACAACCTTGCCTGTTATCGTTCAATATGCAGAGGCAAAAGGTCGCTCAACTGCAGCCAAACCTGTCCCAAAAGGGGCCAAGAAAACGCATGAGCTTGAGAGTATTAATGGAGTAGCACTTTCTGCTGATAAGAAAGATGCGAAAAAGTTCTGGAAAGACATTACGCAAGGTCAGCAGTCGTCCAAGACAACAAAAGCTTTATTGACCCCAGGAATGGAGAAAATATGGCTTGACGGCCGTGTCGAAGGGACTCTTGAACAAAGTGTTCCACAGATTGGAGCACCTACCGCTTGGAATGCGGGTTATGATGGAAAAGGCGTCAAGGTAGCTGTACTTGATACTGGTATCGATACAGAGCATCCCGATGTAGCAGGACAGTTGGAAGAAGCGGTGAGTTTTGTTCCGGGTGAAGATGCGCTCGACCGCAATGTCCACGGGACACATGTTGCTTCCACGGTCCTTGGAACAGGAGCAGCATCCGACGGAAAGTACAAAGGAGTGGCACCAGGTGCAGACCTTTTAGTAGGAAAAGTGTTGAGTGATGAAGGCTCTGGTCTGGAATCTTGGATTATTGACGGAATGGAGTGGGCCGCACACAAAGCCAAGATTGTCAGCATGAGCCTTGGCAGCTCAGAGTCAAGTGACGGTACTGATCCGATGGCACAAGCAGTGAACAACCTTAGTGAAGAGACGGGTTCTTTGTTTGTCATCGCTGCCGGCAATACCGGTGCGGAAGGGATTGGTTCACCAGGTGCTGCCGATGCCGCCCTTACCGTAGGAGCCGTTGACAAGTCAGACAATCTTGCTTGGTTCTCCTCCAGGGGACCTCGTTATGGAAGTTCAGGTTTAAAACCAGACCTGACTGCTCCTGGAGTGGGAATTATGGCGGCACGCTCCCATCTAGCTAATAAAGGAAGCGGTTCTTACATCAGTCTTGATGGTACCTCCATGGCTACACCGCATGTTGCTGGAGCAGCAGCGATTCTCTCTCAGCGTCATCCGGATTGGACCGGGGCACAATTGAAAGACGCTCTGATGAGTACGACCAAGAAACTCGACGATATTAAGCCATTTGAGGGTGGAACTGGACGTCTTGACGTCGCAGCCGCCACATTGGGTACGCTTCGTGCAACAGGTTCATTGGATTTTGGCTTCTTTGACTGGCCTCATGAAGGCGATGTTCCAGTTACGAAGACAATCACCTACACAAACGACAGCGACAAGGAAGTGACATTGGATCTGTCAACTGCCTTGACAGATGGCAGTGGTTCAGATGCCCCTGCTGGATTACTGAAGCTTTCATCAGACAAAGTGACCGTTCCAGCAAATGGAAGTACCAATGTGACCGTGACACTTGACCCGCAGCCTGGCGCTCTTGGTGCCCGTTATCAAGGGCAGATTTCTGCCAATGTAGATGGCAAAACCGTTGCCCATACAGCGTTAGGGATGATTAAAGAAGATGAAAAGTATTCACTTACCATCAATGCAATTGACCGTGACGGGTCCCCCGCCCTGGCTTACATTAACGTCCTTGGTAAAGATGGCGATCCGCAGTTTATCGCGGTCGACGGTACAAAGGAATTGCGCCTAAAACCAGGCACCTATTCCGTTATGTCATTGATGGATGTTGACGCGGATACTGACCACGCCGGAGTTGCACTGGTCGGTGATCCTGAAGTGAACCTTAATGGCGATCAAACCGTGGAGCTTGATGCCCGGAAGGCCAATGAAATCACAGCGAAAGTGCCAAACGAGAATGAAGCCAATTTTAGAAAAATGGAATATTACCGCACGATTAATGGGAACCCGGTCAATGACATCTATCTCATGCCTGTGTGGATCGATAAAATGTACGCTGCTCCAACAAAAGCAGTAAAAGATGGAGAATTCACGATGAATACACGCTGGCGTTTAACCGAACCAGTATTGACGGTTAACTTCCGAGGCCAAATTTTGGATGATATCCCTCAGGCAGGAAGTACGCTCCTTAAAGGGCATTATGTGTTAGATGCCGTTTATGCAGGTAAGGGTACAACAGAAGATTATTCGGGTCTGGATGTGAAGGATAAGGCAGTAATTGTGGAACGCAGTGATGAAGTTTCAGGCGCGCAACGTGCGACAGCAGCGACAGCGGCCGGAGCGAAACTACTAATTACCGTAAATGATGGACCACAAGAATTGAGTGAATGGTCTGGAACGGAAGAGTATGAAAAGGTTCCAATCGCGGTTGCGGCGATTAGCGGAACAGATGGCGCAGAGCTGATTAAAGCTGCTCGTTCTGGAAAGGTCAAACTGAACGTCAAGGGGAATCCTGACAGTGAATTTGTCTATGATCTGGTCGATAACCATCATAATGCAATTCCAAAAGACGTAACCTATGCACCAAAACCAAAGGATCTTGTAAAAATCAATACTCAGTATAAATCGGACCGTGAGGCACCAGGTGGGGAATTCCGCTGGGATATCCCGGCATACCGCCCAAATGGAGTAGGCTACCCGATGACTCTATCACTACCTTCAGTTCGAACCGAATGGGTATCGGCTCAGGAGGGCACATCCTGGTACCATCAGGCAAGCGTGCTTGACGCTGAATGGGAAGTACGTCAGCCTTTAGCTAAATACAAGCCTGGGCAGCAATTAGATGAAGAATGGTTTGCCCCAGTCGTTCGCCCTCGCTTAGGTGCCGGTTTCTGGGTACCTTATCGTTCAGGCAACAGCTTTATTTTCAATATTCCTGCGTTTGCTGACTCAGGAATAGGGCACACGGGTTCAGACTCGAATTACCCAGGGCCGCAAACTCTTAAATTTTATCAAGGCAATACTCTCGTGAAGGAAGGAAAAGGACAGGCGATTTACTCCTTTATCCAGCACCCAGCCGAAAACACCAAGTATCGATTAGTCAGTGATGCTACTCGCGATCCGGAACGCTGGAATACCTCAGTCAGTACGCATACCGAGTGGACATTCTGGTCTAAACAGCAAGAAGAATGGCAGACAGATTTACCGCTGCTTTCGTTGGATTATAAAGTAGATACTGACATGAACAGTAACGCCATTGCCGGCCGTACCATTAAGCTCGGCTTGAGTGTTGCTCAGATCGCAGACGCACCAGGAAACGGCAAAGTGGACGGTGCTACACTAGAAGTTTCCTTTGACGAAGGCAAGTCTTGGAAAAAGGTAGAGTTGGTTCGTGATGGCAATGGCTGGACAGCTAACATTACCCATCCAAAAACCCCTGGAAGCTACGTCTCCCTCCGCGCTAACGCTTGGGATGATGCAGGCAACAGCATTAGTCAGGAAGTTATTAAGGCTTATGGGTTAAGGTAATATAGAGAAGAGAAGGCATCCTACCTTTTGGGGAGGATGCCTTTTATTATTATGAGGGTTGATCGGACTTTCTGGTTGTCACCCTCTACGGGCGTTTTGAACCTCTTTATGTTACCGAACTCTATCTTATTTAGCCTTCACGGTCACTTAGAAC
>NZ_JBALOS010000073.1:0-2252 GCF_036962765.1 Neobacillus drentensis | reverse complement strand
ACCTCTCTTTGTTACCGTGCTATATCTTTTTTCGTCTTCCACTGTCACTTAGAACCTCTCTATGTTACCGTAACTCTATCTTTTTTCGTCTTCACGGTCACTTAGAACCTCTTTATGTTACCGTTCTCTTTTTCAGAATCATCGCCTAAAAAAATTAACAAAATTTCAATACTCAGGAATCAATTTCATTCGATCATTACTTCTGTATGGATTTCAATTTATGAAAGATACCTCTCGGAAAAGGATTGAGTCAGAGGAATAACTGGTTCGGTGATAGTTAGCTGAATTCAAATATGGAGAAGTCTGCTGCCTGCTCTTCACTCATTTTAATCAACCGACATATCATATTATATTAAGACAAGGTATGGAGGGATTATGTGAAAACGGAACACCTTGATGATGTTAGAGGTGATATTGATGAAAAAATAATTTGTTACACTAAGAACATAAGAAAAATTAAAGCGAAGGCTAAGAAGCTAAAAATTCTTACGGTTATCTTTTCATTTTTTATCACGTTCTTATCTAGTACCAATCTCACTTCCATTGGCTTGACTGAACCAATGTCCAATATTTTAATAGCATTATGCAGTGCGATTATTCCGGCCTTGATCGCCTATGAGGGAATTATTGCTGATTCGAAACTGATAAAACAGCAGACAATTACTCTTCATCGCCTAACAGAATTAAAGCATGATATAAATTTGTGGAACATGGAAGAAATGGATGAAAACCATCTTGACATTAACAAAGTCAACCAGATCCAAAAAAAGTTCGATGACATTATGAAAAGGGAATTTTTATAACTTAGACCAGTTCGAATAGCGAATTGGTTTTTATTTTGTTTAGGGATAGTTGCTTTTCAATATTCGCTAAACTGACAAACATCGCCTATCTCCCACACGATTCCCTTTTAATCAAACGTTTGATTCAAACACCTGAAAGTACTGATCTAAAATGATTTCCCTTCCTAAGTGGAGTGGGAAATAGTCGATATACGCGAAAATATTCCGCAGGAAATATCCTATATTTCTACAAAATCAGAGGCTTTTACTAGAACATAAATTAAGCTAATTCATCAAACTAATTTTTTTCGCAAAATAATGCACAACTAAGATGGTACAATCAAGTTATTTGAAAAATTTCAATTGACAAATCATCATCGAGTTGATTAAAAAAACCGGGCATTTCTTCAAAAAGGAGAAATGCTTTTTTGTTGTAGGAAAAGAGCACTACTCCAAAATACACAGATTAGACTAAACTCAAAAGAATATTCCCTTGCATTAGACGAAATTCTTTGATTATATTATTGTGGGAATATTTTTCCTTCGTAGAATTTTTGAACATTTCATATATTCTAGCATAGGTGGGTAGCAACTATGGTATTTGACGGCATTATCATTTCGTTTATAGTAGGGTTTCTTCGAAAAGGAAACTTACGAGCACTAGCACAGCTAAAGCTCAAATGGGGATGGATCTTTCCTCTTCTATTAATTGTTGAATTAGCCGTTTTTACGCTCCAAAACGATAGCAAAATTCTTGGACAAATCAGCGGGTCTATCTACATCGTGGTTTATGTACTCGGACTGCTATTTTTATTTATGAACCGCAATAACCAAGGATTTATGCTGATTTTAATTGGAGTATTTCTGAATTTTTTAGTGATGGTCATTAACGGTGGACGAATGCCGGTATCAGTTGAGGCAGCTGCTGTTTTGGATCCAGGTTACATCGAAGCCCTCAAAGATAGCTTGTACGCTAAACACACCATGCTTAATTCTTCAACGCATCTAGAATTTTTGGGCGATGTTATTCCCATCTCAGCCCCTTATCCACGAACACAAATTATTAGTATCGGCGATATCATTATGAATATCGGAATCTTCTTTTTCATTCAGTATTTAATGGTTCATCATCCGCTCACCAAAAAAGTAACAACCGCACCTCCTCTCTTTAAAGGAGGTGAAAAAAGGTGAAAAATGAACAAAAAAAAGGCATTAAATTAACTGGAATTATTTACAATGCAATTATTATTGGTTCTATCATTATTGCTTTAACTTCTGGTTTTAGACTAGTTTAAGAGTATAATAATGGGGGAAGTATTTCGTTACTTCTCCTATATCTTATATATGAGAGTGATTTAAATGAATTTATTAGAGACAACAACAAATAAGTACCTTTTTCTAGTGTCCTCATTAGGCCTGTTAACCTTTTTTGCTTTTAATGACTTCCCTCATCATTCTATGTATAAATGG
>NZ_JBALOS010000072.1:25797-51065 GCF_036962765.1 Neobacillus drentensis | reverse complement strand
CCATTTGTATATATATCGTATATGGAATCTTCATTGGTTATTCCATAAATTATGAGTATCAAAATAATGTACAACAAGAGAAAGAGGAGTCAGCCTAACTTTAATTAGTCGGATTTGTTAGGTTGTGATAAAATATTTTTGTCCTCATTGATTTAAAAAGGAGAGTGGAGAGTCATGGAAAAAATAGAAAAATTAAGATCTAATTTTTCAACACATGGAATTGACGGGATCCTGATCACTAGTCCATATAATCGACGCTATATTTCTAACTTTACTGGCACAGCTGGTGTTGTTTTAATTAGTGCAGATAAGGCTCAGTTTCTAACAGATTTCCGCTATATTGAACAAGCTACAAAACAATGTCAAGGTTTCGAAATTATTAAAATTACGGGGTCTATCCCGGAAGAGGTAGCGGTACAAGCAAAGAAATTGGGTATTCAAAAGCTTGGATTTGAAGAAGATTTTCTTACCTATTCCTCCTTTAAATTATATGATAAAGAAATCGAAGCTGAACTTGTTCCGATTTCCGGTGTAATTGAAAAGTTACGCTTGATAAAGACTGATTCAGAGCTTAAGATATTAAAGGTAGCAGCTGATATTGCTGATGCGGCTTTCAAACACATTTTAGACTTTATTAGTCCAGGAAAGACGGAATTAGAAGTATCGAATGAGTTAGAGTTTTTTATGAGAAAAGCAGGTGCGACATCTTCCTCGTTTGATACGATTGTTGCTTCAGGTCATCGCTCGGCACTGCCCCATGGTGTTGCAAGTGACAAAGTCATTGGGGCTGGCGATATTGTAACCATGGATTATGGCTGTTATTACAATGGTTATGTTTCTGATATTACGAGGACGGTTGCAGTTGGGGAACCAGATGCTAAGCTAAAGGAAATTTATGAAATTGTTCTTGAAGCACAACTACGTGGTATGGCAGGAATCAAACCAGGATTAACAGGTAAGGAAGCAGACGCAATCACACGAGATTACATATCAGAAAAAGGTTATGGCGAATACTTTGGTCATTCAACTGGACATGGGATCGGACTCGAGATTCATGAGGCACCAGGATTATCGATGAAATCTGATGTCGTGTTAGAACCTGGAATGGTGGTAACATGTGAACCGGGTATCTATATCCCAGGTCTTGGCGGTGTACGGATTGAAGACGATTTAGTGATTACCAAGGACCATAACGAGGCACTTACACATTCTACAAAAGAACTAATAATACTGTAATGATTTTAGGAGGATTTATACATGATTTCTGTAAATGATTTTAAAACAGGTTTAACAATTGAAGTTGATGGAGGCCTATGGCGTGTTCTGGATTTCCAACACGTAAAGCCAGGTAAGGGTGCAGCGTTTGTTCGTTCTAAACTTCGTAATCTTCGAAATGGTGCGATTCAAGAAAAAACATTCCGTGCAGGTGAAAAAGTAGAGAAAGCACAAATTGATAATCGTAAAATGCAATATCTATATGCAAGCGGCGATAATCATGTGTTTATGGATATGGAATCTTATGAACAGGTAGAACTGCCAGCTTCAAATATTGAGTATGAATTGAAGTTCTTGAAAGAAAACATGGAAGTACACATTATGATGTTTAACTATGAAACCCTTGGGGTTGAATTACCAAACAACGTTATTTTAGAAGTAGCTGAAACTGAACCAGGTATTAAAGGTGATACATCTTCTGGTGGAACTAAGTCTGCTACGCTTGAAACTGGACTTAATGTTCAAGTACCTTTCTTTATCAATCAAGGGGATAAGTTAATTATCAATACCACTGATGGATCATATGTTTCTCGTGCATAATTATTATAATGCCTTAATCCGAAAATTGTCGGATTAAGGCTTTTTTTTTAACAATTTATCCACAATTTCTCCTAAGTTTCTGCATACTTCTTCACTACATTAAGGGTGAAGAAAAAATAAAGGAGAAGATAACTATGAACATGACACATTATATGGGATTATTAGCAGACAATCAGCCTTGGAATTTGTTAATTTTTATGGCAGTTCCAGTAATCTGTGCAGAAATACTAGCGATTTCCGAAATTGCTATTTTATTTACAAGAAAAGTAGATGGTGCCTTGAAAAAATTGAATAAAATAACAGGTATTTTCGCAGGCTTTTATTTTACTGGAATATTCATTTACCTAATGAAAACAGCTTACATTCCACTAACTGTTAATGGAGAGTGGAAAGGGTGGATTGACGTTATCGCTGTTACTTTCTACTTACTTGGAATTATTCCGTTTCTTGGAATGGCACTGCTGGATTTAGGTCTTATTTATAGAAATAAAACAGAAGAAGAAAAGCTAAAAATTCATGCTATCTTTGTAAGTATTTTTCTAGTAGTTGCACATATTGCGATGATATTTGGGATGATTGATCCTGCTCTTGGCACTGGTTCTCCGTCAGGCCATGATATGATGAATATGTAAGTTCAACCGCTGGAAATCCGTTTGTGATTTTAGCAGAGGTCTTTCATATGTAGATGAAAAACTTCACTAAATAGTAAGAATTAGTTCCATTTTGGCTAAATTCTTTTTGCTAAACTTAAATAGTGTTAAATACTATAGGGAAGGAGTGTAACAGATAATGAAACGAATGACATCTCTCTTGTTCCTTGGAATTTTGTTTGCCATTGTGGCAGCTGGCTGCAGTTCCAAACTCAGTGATCAAACTTGGAAACTTGATAAAAAAAATGTGCCATTACCAGATTTTGTTTTAAATACATCAGAAAAAATTCAAGAAACATATGTAATGGCAGCCACATATCCAGAAGTGGTGGCCCAAGTTCCGTGCTATTGTGGATGTGTAAATGATGGGCATAAAAGTAACCTTGATTGCTTTATCAAAGGTATGGGACCAGAAAATGCTGTAGAAGAATGGGATTCGCATGGTATAGCCTGAGACACTTGTGTCAATATCGCCCGGGAGGCGGTAGAAATGCATCTGAACGGAAAAAGCCCTGCGAAAATTTACGATTTATTAACAAGAAAATATGAAGATATTGGGGAACCGACCCCAACACCTGAACCTAAGTAAGGGGTAACCCATGAAGAAAATACTAATCGGATTTTATATTTTGATTATTATTGGAATTATTGTCTGTATAAGTAATAGCCACATTTTTGAAAGCAAGAAATCGGAGGCTATTGCGGCAGGGGAGAAACTATACAAAAAAAATTGTATTTTTTGTCACGGTGAGACAGGAAAGGGAGAAGGCTCAAAATCTGGTACGGCTTTAAATAGCCAGAATTTTTTAAGCACTGTATCGGATCGTGATCTGTATCATTATGTGAAGTATGGAAGAGAAGGTACGGTAATGCCGGCCTATGGTCCAAGAATGACAGAAAACGATTTAAATAATCTTGTTGCTTATATAAGAGACTGGCAAACAAAGGACTTAGAATTTGATGTCCCCAAAACTATTTCTGGTGATCCAGAACGTGGAAAATCACAATATAATTTATATTGCCTCATTTGTCATGGTGAGGCAGGTGTTGGTAAAGAGAAAATGGGAACAGCTCTTGCTAATCCACAATATTTAAAATATACCACTGATAAGCAAATTTGGATTGATGCAGCATATGGCCGTGAAGAAACACGGATGGGACCTTCATTAAAGGGCCTAGAAGGCGCACGTCAACTCAAAGAAAAGGATATAACAGATATTGTAACCTATATTCGATCCTTGGAGCAAAAGTAAAAAGTATACAGTAAAAAAGACCTGAATCTCAAATCGATTCAGGTCTTTTTTTGTTGGCTGTGTTAATGAACAGAGCATTTTTTGTTAAATGTGAACATTATGTGGTGGATTTTTGACGAAAACACAACGATTTTAATCCTTTAACAAAATGTTCAAGAGTGCTTCAACAAATAAGAGTTGATAAAGATTATATTTATTTCAAATAGGACTATAGTAAAAAATAGTACTTTATAGAGATAAGTTTCAAGGAGGATTAAAGATGCTGAAAAATAAGTGGTTGGCATTATTCGTAATCGTATCATTTTTAATGAATTTCATCATTCCGAAGGCAAGTGCTGAGACATCCTTTCAAGCAGAACAATTTCCCTTTAAGGAAATGCAGGTTCAAGTAATGCCAGAGTTTGATTATCCAGAAGGCTGGTCGCGCGAGATTCCGTCCTTACTAGTTGGTCAGTACGGAACAATTACCAATAAAAGCGGTCAAGATTATAATGGGAAGATTGAAATTCCCATTCCAGCAATGGATAAAGGCTTTGAAGCTTTCTTGGTGGCAGAGTTTCCAGAAAAAGATAAGCCAGAAGTGCAGCGCCCATATGATGTTGATAAAGAAAACGGGATTATTACTTGGAAGCCTGCTAAGGCGATTAAGAATAATGAAACCTACGAATTTGTCATTGAGTACTATACCAAGTCCATAGACGTAAAGGGCAAAAAGAGTTTTTTATATGAATTTAAGAATAAAGCCGATATCGAACTTTTAGATGTTATCTTTTATGCTCCAATGGATGCAAAGGAAATAAAAATGGAACCAAAGGCAGACAACCATTCGAAAAATGAATATGGGGAAGAACTCTATTACTACCAATACAAAAATGTTAAGGCAAACGCTGGTTTAAAATATTCTTTTACATATAAAAAGGCTGGTACTGAATCAACGATGGAAGCTATTAATAAACAGCAGCCGCCAAATGATGAAAACCATAGTGGTTTAACTGCAACAGATCAAGTGGTCAAATCTGGTGGATCATCCGATCCTTCTAAACGCCCCATAATCGGAGTGGGTGGTGCTTTGATCATTGGAGCTGCAATTATTATTGCAGGGCTCTTTGTCTTCCTAGGCTTAAGAGGAAATTCACGATTAGGAGCAAAGGGTGCCAAACAAACAAAAAAACAGCCAAAGAAACCATTGCAAACGGCAAAAGAGGATAACAAAATAGCGATTTCAGAAGAAAAGAAAGAATTACGTAAAAAGTTATTAATGGGAAAGATTGATCAGGAAATGTACGAAGAAGAAATGAAGAAATTAATCTAAGAGGTGAGAAGAATGAAAAAAAATACGATTATTATGATTGGCGGGTTTATTATTGCAGCTTCCATTGTTTTCCTTTTGATGGCAGCAACACCCGGATCAAGTGGTGTTGAGTTAACATTGAAAGAACTTTTGGCTACACAAGAACATCATAAGGATGATTTTGTAACGGTTGAAGGACTACTAATCGAGGATTCTATTAAATGGGATGCGAAAAAAATTGAATTGAAGTTTGATGTGAAAGATAACGACGGCAATCTTATGCATGTCATTCATCACGGAACAAAACCGGATAATTTCTCAGAAGGTGTTATCACGATCCTCCAAGGGGCACCAACTAAAAAGAACACCTTTGCTGCAGAGACAGTTAAGACAAGATGTCCATCTAAATATGAAGGAAAAGATATGAAAGAATATGATCCAGAGACACATAAAGATAAGTTAAATCAAACACTGAAAGAAAAATAAAAGGGCTGACTTAAGAAGGTGACCAAATGTATTTATTTGCCAACGCAACAATTTATATAGGCTTAGCCATTGCGATTTATTCTCTTCTTATTATTACGTTGGGAATTAGCACGAAAAATCAAAAGTTTGTTAACAGTGGTAAGGGTGGATTAATTGCATTATTAGTTTGTTCATCACTTGCTATGCTCTCACTGTTCTACCTTTTAGCAACGTCTCAATTTCAATATGAATATGTTCATGATTACACAAGCAGTGAACTGCCAATCATCTATAAATTAACGGCATTATGGGCAGGTAATGCAGGATCGTTGTTATTGTGGACATTTTTCCTAACTCTTTATACCTATATGATTGCCTTTTCTCGAAAGTTAAAAGGAAATCCTATGGTTCCATACATTTCTGCCATCTTGCTAGCAAATGCGGTTTTCTTCTTCTTTATTTTAGGCTTTGTTGCAAAACCTTTTATTCTATTAGATGAGATTCCTATCGAAGGAAAAGGCTTAAATCCAATGCTCCAAAACCCTGGCATGATTATTCATCCAGTCACCCTATACCTAGGATATGTCGGGCTGGCCATTCCATTTGCGTTTGCAATGGCGGCACTAATCTTGAAAAACGTTGATGATTTCTGGATTAAAATGACAAGACGCTGGACGATTATTGCATGGTTATTTTTAAGTCTTGGTAATATCTTTGGCGGACAATGGGCCTATGTTGAGCTAGGATGGGGCGGCTACTGGGCATGGGATCCAGTTGAAAATGCATCCTTTATGCCATGGTTAACGGCTACTGCATTCTTGCACTCCGTGATGATTCAAGAACGAAAAAACATGTTGAAAATATGGAATATCAGCTTAATCATTGTTTCTTACGCACTTACTTTATTCGGTACATTCCTGGTAAGAAGCGGGGTTCTTACATCTGTTCATGCTTTCGCTAATTCAAACCTAGGATTATACTTCTTAATCTTTATGGGTGTGGCTGTTATTGGAGCACTTTATGTATTAATGAGCCGTTATAACTTGCTTAAACGAAGTGCAGGTGAATTTAATTCTTTTGTTTCTAAAGAAAGCAGCTTCCTAGTAAACAATTTATTACTTGTTGGCGCAGCCTTTGCAGTATTTTGGGGAACTATTTTCCCGTTAGTATCTGAAGCAGTTCGTGGTACAAAAGTTACGGTCGGTCTTCCATTCTTTAATAAAGTTGAAGCACCCATTCTATTATCAATGATGTTTATCATGGCGGTTTGTCCAATGCTTGCTTGGCAAAAATCAACTGTAAAAAATCTTCGGAAAAATTTCCTGATTCCAGCTATTCTTGCAATTCTCGCTATGATTTTAATGGTGGTATTAGGAATTCAAAAGGCTTGGGCAGTAATTGGTTATGGAGTTATCACTCTATTATTAATTACCCATTTCTTAGAGTTTTATAGAGGAGTTAAAGCTAGAAGAAAGATGACGAAGGAATCTCCACTTGTTGCTTTGTATCGATTAATGATTCGAAATCGACGCCGATACGGTGGATATATTGTCCATCTTGGGATTGCCTTTATCACAATGGGGATCATTGGTTCACAGAATTATGATCTACAAACTATGAAAACTGTCGATTTAGGACAGTCAATTGAACTAAAAGATTATCGTATCAACTATGATCGACTTGACCAGAAAAAAGTAGGAATCAATGACATCGTTTATGCTGATGTAACAGTTTTTAGAAATGGTAAAAAGCTGGGCACATTCCAACCTGAAAAGGTGTTTTATGGGAATTGGGAACAGCCATCTTCCGAAGTGGCGATTATTTCCTCACTTAAAGAAGACTTGTACATCGTATTAAGTGCATGGGAAGACGATGGAAAAGCTACATTTGTGGTAAAGGTCAATCCAATGATGAATTGGTTATGGATTGGATCATTTATGATTGTGATTGGTGCCCTGTTTGCTGTCTGGAATGGAAAATATGGAAATGTCACTCCTCGATACACAGGGGTTCGCAAAGAGGTGTCTTAAATATGAAAAATAAGATTTATATTGGGCTTCTCATAATCTCGTTCATCTTTCAAGGATCATTCCTTCGTGTAGAAGCCGCAAAACAGATTGACTATAAATCTGCTGAATTCAAAGCAGTTGCTCAGCAGTTCGCCTGTACATGCGGCTGTGGCCAGGATCACTATGAATGTGATCCTAATACATGTAATCTAACGACTGAATTTAAAGCAGACTTAGTTGAGATGATGAATAAGGGCTGGGATAAGGATAAAATTCGTGAATATTATGTCAACATTTATGGTGAAGAGATATTAACTTCACCAGAGAAAAGTGGTTTTAGTCTAACGGCTTGGGTCCTTCCTTTTGTTGTACTTGGTGCTGCTGGTATTGCCATGTTTTTCATAATCCGCAAATGGGTTAAGAAAAAAGACTATATAGAAGATGTTGCAGATTACGAGTCGACTGAGGATGAAGTAGAAGGTGAAATCCTTTCCTCCATGATTGATGAAGAACGCAAAAAGTATCTTTAGGATGTGAAAAAAATGCAAGATATCACCATCATTTCGATGATTTTTACAACCATTTTAGCTCTTGCCTGTCTATTTCTAATCTTATCACCTTTATTTAAGTGGGATACTTATTTACAGGTTTCTTCTAAAAACAAGGATATCCATGCTACCAAAGAAGCACTATTGACAACCCTTAATGAAATAGAATTTGAGTACAAGATGGATAAAATCTCACACGCTGATTATAAGCAATTAAAGAAACAATATGAAACAGAAGTTGCCAGTATTATGAAGGAAGAAGAAGAAATCATGCACACGAATGTCGATAAAGAGTTAATGGATGAAGTAGAAAAAGAAATAGAAGCTCAAATGAAGACCTATAAGAACAAAAAGGGGGAAGGAAAGTGATCAATAAAATCACCGTTTTCCTCCTCGGGTTGATGCTGTTAATCCCTTTCAGTGTATTAGCGGCATCAGATTCAAAGGTCGCAATTGATATGCATTATATCGTGATCAGTCCTGCGGAAGACGGATCAACGAATATGATGAATATGGTTAACTATACCAATACCGCAGCTGAAGAATATAAAGGTGATGGAAAAAATGAAGCAGTCTTAAAGGTAACCTTGCCTGATGGAGCAGCGGACCTTAACTTTTTAGACAATCAAATTGCCTTTAAAGAGATTGATAAAGGATTTATTACAACAACTCCAATTCCAGGGAATCAAACCATGGTATTACCATACAGCTATAGAATGCCAGCGGGGAAAGAAATAAACCTGAAATCTGACTATCCCGTGCAAATGATGCAGATTCTCGTTCCAGAAGGTAGAGGGAGTATTGAAGTAAAGGGTGCGGATGCAACTAGTCAAGGCAGTTTCAAATTTGATGACCAGAATTACTTTGGATATAGTATTGAAGGACTTAAGGCAAATCAGTCCTTTACTCTAGTTTATAACAAAGATAAACAGCCGCCGGCAGGTGAGACCAAAAAGTCGGACAAAACGAGTGAAAGTAACAATAATAGTTCAGTCACACACACAGCACCCGCCTTCCATAATCCTGGTCATCTAAGAATATGGGCACAATCACCATTGCATCGCTTTAATCCACATGTATTTATGATTATTTTATTGGCAATTGTCATTGCAGGAATCTCCTATTATATCTATTTTAGAAGGAAAGCAAGGATAGATGATGAAAAACTAGGAGCGGATAAAGAAGAGAAAGCATTTAAACTGTTAATGGCAAAACAAAAAGCCATAATGGATAAGATTATTGAATTGGAAGAATCTTTCGGTGATGGAAAACTTTCAGAAGATGAGTATCATGCAAAGCTTGAAGCTTATAAACAGCATCTTGTCCAAGTAAAATTAAATCTTCGTAATTTTGTTGAGTAGCAGCTGTGATGGGAGAGACCGCAATGATAGAAATAAAAAAACTAACGAAGCAAGCTGATAATAAGCTCATCTTACGTGGTATAGACCTCTCAATCAAAAAAGGAGAAACAGTTGCCATCCTAGGGCCAAATGGTGCAGGGAAAAGCACTCTTCTTAAAGTGCTGGCAACCTTAATAAAACCTACATCAGGCCTGATTAAGGTTAATGGTATGGATTTGAAAAAAAATCATATCAAAATAAAAAAAATAATGGGTTATTTACCCCATTCCAGCTTGCTTTACGATCATTACACACCATTAGAAAATCTAGTCTTCTTTGGAAATATATACGGCGTTAAAAATGTTGAACAACGAGCAATTGAGCTTGTCAAAGAGGTAGGTTTGTCATTCTTTCTGAATGAACCTGTAAAAAACTTCTCTCGAGGCATGATTCAAAGGATTGCCATCGCACGGGCGATTGTTCATGAACCAGAAATACTACTCTTGGACGAACCGCACACCGGCTTGGATCAAGGGGCAATTGGGATTCTCAATAACGTTATTCTAGCGATGAAAGAAAAAGGGACCACGACCTTGATGGTAACCCATGATTTCAAACAAGCAGCTGAAATCTGCGACAGAATCATCATTGTTAAAAATGGGAAGATTGTCGATGATTTTAGGATTGAAAATCCTAACTTAGGCTATGTTTCCGAAAAGTATGAACAATTAGTGGAGGGAGTATCATGAATCTTTTTCGAACAGCCCTCTTACTAGCTAAAAAGGATTTATATTCTGAGTTCAAAACGAAGCAAATTATGGTAACCCAGATTATATTTGCTGGTCTTGTCATTGTCGTTTTCAGCTTTGCTTTTGACCCAGCCAATAATACAACTAAAGCAGTCATTCCGGGGGTCATTTGGGTCATTATCGTTTTTGCAGGAATTTTAGGACTTAACAGGTCATTTATTTCAGAACAGCGGAATGATACGATGCAGGGGTTATTGGTAGCACCGATGGAGGCAGCCAGCATTTATTTAGGAAAGTTCTTAGCCAACTTCTCCATGATGTTGATTGTAGAACTTGTCTCAATTCCATTTTTGTTCCTATTGTTTGACTTCAGATTCTATGGGAGTATTCCATATTTTATCCTAGTAGTGTTCTTGGGCAGTTTTGGATTTATCGCCATTGGTACATTCCTAGCTGCCTTGGCAGCCAATTCAAAAAGCAGTGAAATGCTGCTTCCATTACTGCTATTTCCGATCACAACGCCAATTTTAATTGGTGTTGTTCAAGCAACAAGAATTATCCTAACCAATATGGAGAAATTTTCAAGTGCAATAGCTTGGATCCAACTGGTCACTGCGTATGATGTTATCTTCTTTGTTGTTTGTTTCTTATTAATAGATTATGTGCTGGAGGTTTAAGTGATGAGTATGAATCTCGAACGAGAGAAAGCAGTGCTTCCTGGAACTCAAGTAACTGTAAAGAAAAACATAAATCTATCCAAGATTTTGTTTGGAGCTACAGTTGTATCCATGTTAGTTGCCCTTTATTTTATCTTTATCTTTGCTGCTGAAGAAGTAACGATGGGAGCTGCACAGAAAATCTTTTATTTTCATGTTAGCTCTGCTTGGCTGGCATTCATGGCGTTTTTTGTAACATTTGTGTTTAGTATCTTGTTTTTAATCAAGCGGAAAAGAATTTTTGACACCTATGCCTATGTCTCTGCTGAAATTGGTGTTGTGTTTACGATTATTGTTTTAACAACCGGTCCGATTTGGGCAAAATCTTCATGGAATACATGGTGGGTATGGGAACCACGCCTAATTACTACGTTGATTCTATTTTTTATCTATATTGCGTACATTATGATCCGACAAATGGATGGAGTTTGGGATAAAAAAGCTCGGCTTGCTGCCGTATTTGGAATCATCGGGTTTGCAGATGTTCCCATCGTATTTTTTGCCATTCGTTGGTGGCAAACAAAGTTTCACCCAATTGTGTTTGGTGAAGGACCTTCCCAAAAAGGTGGAGGTATCGAAGGTACAATGTTAGTCGCCCTGTTTGTTTCACTTGCGGCATTTACAATTCTATATTCCTACCTTCTTCATAAAGGTGTATCATTTGAAAATATGAAAATTAAAGTAGAGCGCTATAAAGAAAAATTACGAGAAGACTTGGAAAAATAGGAGGAATTGATCATGGGATTCGAATATATGTATGGTGCCTATTCGGTAGCTTGGGTTGTTATTTTTTCGTATATGTTAATACTTGGGAAGAGACATTCAAAATTAAAGAAAGAAATTGAATTCTTAAAACAACTAGAAAAATAACTAGGATTGATATTTGGGCCTGTGTAGAATTAGCAGGCCTTTTGCATAGAACCTTACTGGTGTCAGGAGGAAATACGATGAACAAGCGGGTCATCAAATTACTCGTATTGATTCTTATTGTAGGTATGTTTGCATTCTTTGGTTATAGTTTAGTAACAAAAGGTAAACATACAGATGTTGGTGATAAAGCATATAATTTTTCGCTCCCAAATTTAGATGGAAGTACAACCAAACTCTCTGATTTTAAGGGAGAAGTTGTAATCTTGAATTACTTTGCCTCATGGTGTGCTCCGTGTAAGGAAGAGTTACCAGAACTAGAATCTTTCCAAAAAGAGTATGGCGATAAATATAATTTTCTTATGATTAATCGCGGCGAGACAATGGATAAAATTAATAAAGTAACAGAGAAAAATAAAGCCGGAATGAATTATTTTTTCGATTATAATGCCAAGGTTTCAAAAATGTATAATGTAACAGGACAGCCAGAAACCTTTGTAATAGATAAACAAGGAATAATTAGAGTGCACTTTAATGGTCCAGTTACAGCAATGCAATTATATAACTGGGCAAAGAAATATGATAATTAATCTCAAAAGAGGATTGAACCAAAAAAATGGGTTCAATCCTCTTTTAATAGGAAGGATGATAGTTAAATTCTGCAATCACATTTGCTTTAATAATTATTTGTCCTGGTTCCAATTGTGTGGACGCCATGCTTTTCACAAAAGTGCCAGACGTATTAAATACAGGCTGGACTGTACTTCCGCCTTCGACCACTGAAATCGGTGTAGGGAGTAAGATTACATTTAAGGTACCGGCAATCGTTTTAGCTTTTTCAATGGCATCATTTACAGCTAGACTCAAGGTTTGCTTATAAAAAGCTTCTTTGTTTTTTACTGTAAATTGAACATGGGAAACATTGTTTACCCCGTTCTGAACAGCTGTATCCACCACTTTTCCAATATTGGATAAATCCTCAATTTTCACCTGCAAAATATGAGTTATTTTATAACCGCGAAAAATTTGTTTCCCCTGATCATAGTCATAATCTGATTCGATTCGATAATCAAAGGTTTGAATATGATTTTTGGCAATTCCCAGTGAAATAAGTGATTCGATTACCTTTGCCACTTCAAGGGAGTTTTGCTGCTGGGCTGTAATTAATTGCTTACCTTCTGAAATAATTCCTATGTTTACTGAAGCCGTGTCAGGCTGGACTGCCATTTCCCCCTCACCAGAAACTTTAATTATATGACCCTTGTGATGCTGTCCGTTGCGGGGAAGCCGAGGGTGATTGTAATTGTACACTCAGTATAATTCCTCCTTGTTGGGTTATTCCTTCCTATAAAATACGATTCACATTACAAAAACGTTCCGAAATAAATCTATTGCTTTTACCTTATTAAACTTTGTTCTAGTAATAGGATATGAAATTGAGAAGAAATGACAGATTTGAAAGTCATAATGTGACCAAGCAGGCATACATTTTAAATAATGAGAAGCCAAATATGAGGAGGCTGTATACGTGGAAACGATCCTAAACTTTTTACCAAAAAAAATAGCCGACCTAATCAGCAAAATCCCTCTGAATCAAAAAGAAGAATTAGAAGAAATTCGTATTCGCATCAATCGGCCCATTGAAATGACCATGAAAGGTACACCCAGGTTTTTATCATATATTATCCAGCCCGACGATGCTTTTCATCTTATGAATAAAATCAGTCAATTCTCCATTTATACACTTGAAGAGGAACTCAAACAAGGGTTTATTACGGTTTCAGGAGGCCATCGGATCGGCCTCGCGGGTAAGGTAATCCTTGAGGGTGGTAAGGTTAAGATGATTCGAGATATTTCCTCTTTTAATATCCGTATCGCTAGGGAAAAGGTTGGCATAGCTGAACCGCTTATCCCCTATATCTTTCAAGGAGGATGGAAGCATACGATGGTGATTGGACCTCCTCAAACCGGAAAAACCACATTACTCCGCGATATAGCAAGAATTGCTTCCTCAGGCTTCGGAACAAGGGGAATACAGGCATGTAAGGTGGGTATTGTTGATGAACGAAGTGAAATTGCCGGTTGTGTAAATGGGATACCGCAATTGACCTTTGGAGACCGCCTAGATGTATTAGATGCCTGTCCGAAAGCTGAAGGAATGATGATGATGATTCGTTCAATGAGTCCAGAGATTTTGGTAGTAGATGAAATTGGCCGGAAAGAAGACAGTGAAGCCATCCAAGAGGCTGTTCATGCCGGAATCACGTTAATGATGACAACACATGGGACGAGCATTGAAGAAGTTAAGAATAGACCATCTCTCCGAAATATTTTGGATCAAAAAATCTTTCAGCGTTTTATTGTCCTTAGCAGGACATCTGGTCCAGGAACAATTACACATATATTAGATGCAAATGGTAGTGAAATGAATCAAAAAGTGAGAGTGACATAAATGATTAAGCTAGTAGGTGCTGTATTCATCATTGCCGCAACAACGTGGATTGGATTTGAAATTTCCAGGCGCTTTAGTGAACGGCCAAAGCAGCTTAGAGCATTAAGATCTGCACTTCAATCACTTGAAGCAGAAATTATGTACGGCCATACACCGTTACATGAAGCAGCACGAAGGTTGGCAGAACAGTTATCAAAACCTCTATCCACGTTTTTTGAAGCCTTTTCCAAGAAATTGACGGACACAGAGACAACGGTTAAAGAAGCTTGGGAAACGAGTTTGAAAGAGATATGGAGTTCAACGGCATTAAAGCAGGGAGAATTTGAAATAATGAAGCAGTTCGGGGAAACCCTGGGGCGCCATGACCGTATGTCCCAACAAAAACATATTATGCTGACACTGACACATCTTGAAAGAGAAGAGGCAGACGCAATTCAAGCACAAGCAACATACGAAAAAATGGTAAAGAGCCTGGGATTCTTGGCAGGATTATTACTGATTATTTTATTATTTTAGGGGGAAAAGCAATGGGGTTAGAAGTGGATATCATATTTAAAATTGCTGGTGTGGGAATTGTGGTTGCCTTTTTGCATACCGTATTAGACCAAGTGGGGAAAAAAGAATACGCCCAGTGGGTCACGTTATTTGGGTTTATTTATATATTATTTCAGGTAGCTTCTATCGTAGATGATCTCTTTCAAAAAATTAAATCTGTATTTTTATATCAATAAAGGAGGGGTCCTAAGATTGAAATCATAAAAATAGTCGGCATAGCACTCGTTGCCACTTTTCTCGCTTTAATTGTTAAAGAACAAAAGCCTAATTTTGCTTTTCTCTTAATTGTCTTTGTAGGCTGTGTCATTTTTCTTTTTTTAGTAGATAAAATTTATGAAATCATTCATATGCTTGAAAAACTGGCAGTGAATGCAAATGTGAATATGGTTTATATTGAAACGATTTTAAAAATCATTGGAATTGCGTATATAGCCGAATTTGCTGCCCAGATTACCAAAGATGCAGGTCAGGGAGCGCTATCCTCTAAAATTGAAATAGCAGGAAAAATTATTATTCTTGCAATGGCAATTCCAATTTTAACGGTTTTGATCGAGACCATTATCAAGCTTATTCCGAGTTAATGACATACCTGAAAAAGAGGTGTAGTAAAAATTGAAGCAGCGATGGCAGTTTATTCCTATTATCATTCTCGTATTCTTTTTTTTATTGATTCCAAGAGTACAAGCTGCTGAAGAGGGTAAAGATCAAACCAATCCTCTTTCCCCCCAGGAGTTGGTTGATGAACAGCTTAAATCTCTCGATATCTCAGAACTCAAACAATTTTGGGAGGATATCTCTTATAAATACGGAGGATTCCTACCAGAAAGTCAAAAGGGCAGTTTGTATGACTTTATCAGTGGTGAGAAAAAATTTTCATTAAAACAATGGGGTTTGGGAGTAGTAAAATTTGCTTTTCAAGAGTTTGTTTCTAACGGAAAATTACTAGGGTCATTGATTATGTTAACCATTTTTAGTATGTTCCTTCAATCCATGCAAAATGCCTTCGAGAAAAGCGCTATTAGCAAAGTTGCTTATTCAATCGTTTATATGGTACTAGTCATTATTGCTCTAAATAGTTTCCATATCGCCATCAGTTATACAAATGAGGCAATTGGATCGATGATCTCGTTTGTACTTGCTCTTGTACCGCTGTTACTCGCTTTAATTGCAGCCTCTGGAGGTTTGATATCGGCAGCCTTCTTTCACCCGGTAATCTTATTTCTAATGAATATGAGCGGCTTATTTATGCAATATATCATCCTGCCACTTCTTTTTCTTGCGACTTTGCTGAGTATTGTCAGTACGATGTCAGAACAATATAAAGTGTCACAATTAGCCGCTTTGCTAAGGAATTGGAGCATAGGGTTAATGGGGCTCTTCTTAACGGTGTTCCTTGGTGTTATATCAGTACAAGGTGCCTCAGCAGCTGTGTCAGACGGGGTAACAATCAGGACAGCGAAGTTTGTGACAGGAAACTTTATTCCTGTCATTGGAAGGATGTTTACCGATGCTACCGATACGGTCGTTAGTGCATCAGTCCTATTAAAAAATACAGTGGGCCTTGCTGGGGTAGGGATCTTACTTATTATCGTAGCCTTTCCAGCTATTAAAATATTAATGATAGCCTTTATTTATAAATTTGCTGCTGCTATTTTGCAGCCTCTAGGTGGAGGACCAATCATTACCTGTCTAGATATTATTAGTAAAAGTGTGATTTATGTTTTCGCAGCGCTGGGTATTGTTTCACTTATGTTCTTTTTATGTATAACCGTAATTGTTGCAGCTGGTAATCTGACAATGATGATACGATAGGGGGGATTAAAAATGGATTTTTTAATAGAGTGGGTAACGAATATAATTCTCTTTATCTTATTAGCAACGGTAATTGATATGCTCCTTCCGAATTCAAGTATGCAAAAGTATACGAAAATGGTTACGGGACTCCTCTTAATCGCCATTATTCTGACCCCAATCTTTAAATTAATCTCCAAGGATTTTGAAACGGCACTTGGATCCATCCCTTCATATCAAGTTCCTGGAGAAAAAAATATGAAAAATTCAATAGATTTAAAGAAAAAAGAAATACAAGCTTCACAACATGCATATATTTTAGAAGAAATGGCTGTCCAACTGGAAAAGGACGTGAAAGAGGAGTTGATGGAACAATACGGATTGGAGATAGCTAAAATTGACATAGCTACAAATGAAGAAAGCGACCAAACATTCCCTGAAAACCTCCAAAAGGTTATGGTTCTTCTGAAACAACCAGAAAATGAAGTGAAGACAGTCGAAGCAATTAAACAAATTGAAATTAACTCAGAAACACCTCTTCCATCTAAAAGCTCAACAGAAGAAACAGAAAAAATAGCCGCTTTTCTTTCGCGAAAATGGAATGTGACCGAAAAAACAGTTGAAGTTTCGATTGAAGGGGGGATTAATAACGAAAATGGATAACAAAAATCAGGGGCCATTTTCATGGCTTAAAAAGGTGCTGAAAATCGAGGGCAATTCTGAAAAGAAGACAGGCAAATACCAATATATGCTCATTGTGTTATGTATTGGTGCAGCATTTATGCTGGTAGGCAATATTGTCTTTAAGAAAACCCCGAGTTCAGAAGATATCCCGGTTACAGCTAGTGATAAAGTCGAAGCCGGGGATGTCCCTGCTTTTGGAATAAGCAAAGGATCAGGCAATAAGGCAGTGACTGAATATGAAGAAAAATATGAAAGCCAACTTAAGAAAGCTCTCCAGCAAATGTTAGGTGTGAACGATGTTACCGTTGTCGTCAACATAGATTCAACTGATAAGAAGGTCTTAGAAAAAAATAGGGTTTCCAAATCACAAACTACGGAAGAAACAGATCGTGAAGGCGGGGAACGTAAGGTTCAAGAGGCCTCTACTGATGAGCAGCTAGTCATAGTCCGTGATGGTGAAAAAGAGATACCAATTGTAGTAGAAACAAAAAAGCCTGAAATTCGTGGAGTCCTTGTCGTTGCAAAAGGTGCAGATAATATTCAAGTGAAAAAGTGGATTATAGAAGCAGTTACACGCGCCTTAGATGTACCAAGCCATCGAGTTGCGGTAATGCCTAAAAAATAAAAGGGGTGTTTTTATATGCTATTGAAAAAACAAACAGTTTGGTTATTAACGATGTTAAGTTTAGTTGTTGTATTATCTGTTTATTACATTACATCACCAGAGCAGAAGAGTAATGATCTTGCGGCTATTCAGCAAGATGCGAAGGAGCAAAATAAAGGAAAGACTAAAACGGAAGCTAAAGATGATAAAACTATAGTATCCACTGTAGCAGGTGATCAAGAGTTTGAGGAACTTCGTTTGAAGTTAGATGACCTAAGGAGCCAACAGCAAGAGGAATTAACTACTGAACTTGCCTCGACCGATCTACCTGCTGTCGAACGAAGCAAGGTTAAGGATCAAATGGATAAATTAAATCAAACAGCCCAAAAAGAAGAAATCCTTGAAACCCTTATCAAAACAATGGGCTATGAAGATGCTTTAGTAAGAGCAGATGGGGAGGAAGTTAGAGTAACTGTTAAATCTAAAAATAAGCCGTCTGCAACTGAGGCCAATAAAATCATTTTACAGGTGAAAAAAGAAATTGGTGAAACCAATTATGTAGCTGTAGAATTCCAGCCAACGAAATAAGTGGATTAAAAAAAGGGAAGTCACCGACTTTCCTTTTTTTTTGATTGAGGACCATCAAATAGGGTAAAATAATATGTTGAGAGACATTCACTGTCCAAAATTCCCTTTTGTTCATAAAAATATTAAAATAGAGGAGTATGACAGTGGGTGGGAAATTCAATGGTAATAATATACATCATTGAACTTTTACTAGCTATTATCGTATAGTTATAGTAGTTAGTCATAATTTTGTTGTATGAGGGGTGTACTCAATGTTAAAAGTACAAGAAATTCGCGAGTTAATAAAATTGGTGGATCAATCTAGTATTGATGAATTCGTATATGAAAACGAAGGTTCAAAAATCAAAATGAAAAAAAATACTTCAGCTACATATGTTTCACAAGTAAGTGCAGCACCGCGTGAATTGGAAGTTATTCCAACTCCAGTTGCACCAGTCGTAACGACATCAACACCTGCTGTTGCAGTTCAGGAAGTAAGCCAAGAAGTTCAAAAACAAGAACCTGTAAAGCAAACAGATACATCAAATCTTCACAAAATTGTTTCTCCTATGGTAGGGACTTTCTATGCTTCGCCGACTCCAGACGCTGACGTCTATGTTAAACCAGGGTCAAATGTTACAAAAGATTCAATCGTATGCATTGTCGAAGCAATGAAATTATTCAATGAGATTGAAGCGGAAATTGACGGAGAAATTGTCGAAATCCTCGTTAAAAATGGTCAATTAGTAGAATATGGACAGCCTTTATTTTTAGTAAAGCCTGAATAAGGAGCGATAACAGAATGATAAAAAAACTGTTAATTGCAAACAGAGGGGAAATTGCAGTTAGAATTATTCGTGCCTGCCGGGAAATGGGAATTGAATCTGTTGCCGTCTTCTCTGAAGCAGACCGAGAAGCATTGCACGTTCAGCTGGCAGACGAAGCCTATTGCATAGGACCTACTTCATCAAAAGACAGTTATTTAAACGTTACAAATCTTATAAGTGTGGCGAAGTTAACAGCATGCGACGCCATTCACCCAGGTTATGGGTTCTTAGCTGAAAACGCTGATTTCGCTGAACTTTGCCGAGAATGCAATATTACTTTTGTGGGTCCAAGCCCCGAAGCTATTACGAAAATGGGTACTAAGGATATTGCTAGGGAAACTATGCGTGAAGCCGGAGTTCCAATTGTTCCAGGGTCAACGGGGATTATCAATGACATAGATGAAGCACTTGAACTTGTCAAAAAAATCCAATATCCAGTTATTATCAAAGCAACAGCTGGCGGTGGCGGCAAAGGGATTCGTGTTGCCAAGAACGAACAGGAATTAATTAAAGGCATAAGTATCACACAGCAAGAAGCGATGACAGCCTTTGGAAATCCTGGTGTATACATTGAAAAATATATTGAGGATTTTCGTCATGTTGAAATTCAAGTCCTTGCAGACTCCTTTGGTAACACCATTCATTTAGGAGAAAGAGACTGTTCCATTCAACGCAGGCTCCAAAAGCTTCTTGAAGAAACGCCTTCACCAGCATTAGATGGAGAAATACGAGAAGAAATGGGAACTGCGGCTGTAAAAGCAGCAAAAGCGGTTGATTATTCAGGTGCTGGCACGGTAGAATTTATCTATGACTACCGCAATCGGAAATTTTATTTTATGGAAATGAACACACGGATTCAGGTGGAACATCCTGTAACGGAAATGGTCACTGGAATCGATCTTATTAAAGAACAAATCCGGGTGGCTTCTGGTGAAAAATTAAAGTTAAAACAGAAGGATGTAACGTTCACAGGATGGGCAATTGAGTGTCGGATTNNTCCGCAGGGAAAATCAACATGTATCTTCCACCTGGTGGTTTTGGTGTACGAGTTGATTCAGCAGCATATCCAGGGTATACGATTCCGCCATATTACGATTCCATGATTGCGAAAGTCATTGCATATGGCGCAACCAGGGAAGAAGCAATTTCAAGAATGAAACGAGCATTAAGTGAATTTGTTGTAGAAGGTATCCATACAACCATTCCATTCCATTTAAAACTGCTAGATCATGAAAAGTTTGTAGAAGGCGGGTTTAATACAAAATTCCTGGAATTGCATGATGTAATGAAGTCTTAATTAATATGTGGAGGTGTTATGAATGAGTGAATTTAGTGTCCTGGAAATGGAACAAGGCAGTAACGGTCATGGTAAAGTGGAAATTGCTCCCGAAGTGATTGAAGTAATTGCAGGAATTGCTGCTTCTGAGGTTGAAGGTGTGGCTGCGATGCGTGGGAATTTCGCAACAGGTGTGGTTGAACGTTTAGGGAAAAAAAACCATGGTAAAGGCGTAAAAGTAGAATTAACCGAAACAGGAATTAAAGTAGATGTTTATTGTATGATGAAGTTTGGCATATCCATACCGTCCGTTGCTAGTAAAGTGCAGGATAATATTCGACAAGCATTGCTGAATATGACTGCATTAGATGCAGAAGAAGTTAACATTCATGTTGTTGGCATACAATTTGAAAACCAAAAGAATGACCCTGATCTGGTTGACTCGGAAGTCTAAAATTTGGAAACCAAAGGAACTTGTTCCTTTGGTTTTTCTGTTTTTAAAATATAGTTTTAAATAAAAGTGCTTACATAATGGAAAAATAACAAGGTTAGAGTGCGAATCATTTTTAGTTATGCTATTATCGTTAATGTGAAACCTATTCATCACTTCATTTATAAAAAATAGACAAAATTTAATTAATTTCTCTAAAGGAGTTAACGGTATAATGAAAAGAAGAACTGCAAGGGAAAAGGCATTACAGGCGCTTTTCCAAATCGATATAAGCAATACAGAGCCCGCTGCAGCAATTGAACATGTTTTAGAAGGAGAGGCAGGAGACGATTATCTAACTAGTCTAGTTCTAGGGGTAGTCGAACAAAAAGCTGAAATAGACCGTTTAATAAGTGGAAATCTTGAAAAATGGTCATTAGATCGATTAGCAACGGTTGATAGAAATTTATTAAGAATTGCGGCATATGAAATGATGTTCTTCCGAAATGAAGTCCCGGAGAATGTAGTTTTAGATGAAGCAATTGAGATAGCCAAAATATATGGAGATGACCAATCAAGTAAATTTATCAATGGTGTACTTTCAAAATTAAAACAAACGCTTAATAACGATTAAATTATAGGCTTTGTTAAAGATCATTGTTGAGCGGAAATTAACAGCCAAGTTTAACACAGCTAAATAATAAGTAATTTTGAGAGGGGAAGGGTGAAAAAAATATGACTGCTACAATTATTAATGGAAAAGAAATTGCCGAAAAGAAAAGAATGGAAATAGGTGAAGAGGTTACCAGAATTAAAAATCTAGGGGTAACTCCAGGACTTGCTGTTATTTTAGTCGGAGATAACCACGCATCTCGGACATATGTTTCAAATAAAGAAAAGGCCTGCAAAGAGCTTGGGATGAATTCTGTTTTAATTGAATTGCCAGAGGAGATTTCAGAAGATGAACTATTGTCAAAAATTGAAGAATTAAATATGGACCCTGATATACATGGGATCTTAGTTCAATTACCAATTCCTAAACACATTGACGAGAAAAAAGTGATTGAATCGATCTCTCCCCTTAAAGATGTTGATGGATTTCACCCAATTAATATTGGCAGGATGATGACAGGGCAGAATGCCTTCCTTCCATGTACTCCATATGGAATTATGGTGTTACTTGAAGAAACTGGTATTTCTGTAGCTGGAAAGCATGTTGTTGTGGTTGGCAGAAGTAACATTGTCGGCAAACCGGTCGGACAATTATTTCTCAATAAGGATGCTACAGTAACCTACTGTCATTCGAAAACAAAAGATATTAAGTTACATACGAATCAAGCAGATATCCTTATTGCAGCTGTTGGGATTCCGAACTTTATTAAGGCTGATCATGTAAAAAACGGTGCTGTTGTCATTGATGTAGGAATTAACCGTAATGAAGCAGGAAAGCTTTGTGGTGATGTGGACTTTGCTGAGGTGTCCGAAAAAGCTGGATACATTACTCCAGTTCCTAAGGGTGTCGGTCCGATGACGATTACGATGCTTATGTATAATACCCTTAAATCGGCTGCAGAAAGTATTGACCGTAATTAAAGGAGGAAAATGTCCTTATCTTTTATTTTAGATAAGGACTGTTTTTCGCTAATCGAAGTATTTTGTTTATGATTGGCTATGTTAAATCTCATTGTTAATTTTGCTGCTAAGTTGATTGGAGCGAAATCAACGGGCAAGTTTAACTGAGCCTTATTATTATTTTGGGTGAAAAAAGGAGTTACATATGCAGGAACAACGATATTTAACTGTGAATGCTCTAACAAAATACATAAAAAGAAAATTTGATGCAGACCCGCATTTACGAAATGTTCATGTAAGAGGTGAAATTTCAAATTTCAAGCAGCATTCGAGCGGACATATGTATTTTACCTTAAAAGATGAAAAAGCCCGAATTCTTGCCGTAATGTTTTCAAGCCATTCTCGGACGATGAAATACAAGCCAGAAAATGGCATGAAGGTCATTGTTAAGGGTGAAATTTCGGTTTATGAGCCTAGTGGCCAATATCAGATTTATATAAAAGAAATGCTTCCAGATGGTATTGGGGAATTGTTTTTAGCTTATGAACAACTGAAGGAAAGACTTGAATTAGAAGGATTATTTGCGCTTGAAACCAAAAAGTTGATTCCCTTGTACCCCAGAACAGTAGGTGTCATTACCTCACCAACAGGGGCAGCCATTAGAGATGTCATTACGACCATTAAAAGACGTTACCCTATCGCGAATATTCTCGTATTTCCAGCCCTCGTTCAAGGCGAAAATGCAGCACCATCAATTGCTAAGGCTATATCTAAAGCAAATACCATGGATGGAATTGATGTGCTAATCGTTGGGCGCGGCGGAGGCTCCATCGAGGAATTGTGGGCTTTTAATGAAGAACTTGTTGCTCGTGCGATTTTTTCGTCTGATATTCCCATCATTTCCGCTGTTGGACATGAAACCGATTTTACGATTGCTGACTTTGTCGCGGATTTACGTGCTCCAACGCCTACGGGGGCTGCTGAACTTGCCGTACCACATATTGACGAGCTAATGGAGAGAGTATTGCAGCGGCAAACTCGTCTTCTTCGGACGATGAAAGGGAAATTTCAGTTAGAAAAAGAACGGCTGAATCGTGTTCAGAAATCCTATGCCTTCCGTTATCCTCATCGACTATATGAACAAAAACTAGAGCAGGTTGATAAACTCACGGAAATGCTTGTCCGCGGTGCATCAAGATTGTCTATAATTAAAAAAGGACAACATGAGATTCTTTATAAACGCTTGCAGAGAAACCAACCAAGCCAGTCTTTACACGAGGCCAATAAGCGATTAGATCTTACCAATAAAGAGATGAAGCGGGCCATGCTGCAAGTACTTTCCAAAAAGCAAAATGATTTTGACCGGATCCTTTCAACCTTAGGGGCATTAAGTCCATTAAAAATTATGGAACGTGGATATAGTTTAGCCTATTCAGAAGAGAACAGGCTGATTAAAAGCATTAATCAAGTTAACATGAACGAGCAAGTTCAAATTCAACTAACAGATGGAAGCTTATTCTGTAAAGTCGAGAATATTAAGGAGATCGAAAAACGTGAAGACTGAAAAAAAACTATCCTTTGAAGAAGCAATGACAAAATTAGAGCAAATTGTGGATAAGCTTGAAGAAGGAGACGTGCCTTTAGAAGAAGCAATCCTTTTCTATAAAGAGGGTATGGAGTTGTCCAAACTTTGCCATGATAAATTGAAAAGTGTAGAAGACCAATTAACACAGATTATTACGGAGGACGGTCGCACGGAGAGTTTTACAGTTGAAGAGGAGGAATAAGACTTGGAAACCGGGTTATTAGATGCATTTGCACAAGAACATAAACTTCTGCTTGATTCGGAGCTTCAAACTTTGGTTAATAAGCTAGATGCCCCTCCTATTATTAAGGAATCGATGATCTATTCCCTTGAAGCAGGCGGCAAACGGATACGCCCGCTTTTACTATTTGCTACTTTAGATGCATTTGGTGTTGAGCCGCGAAAAGGACTTCTTGCTGCTGCTGCTATTGAAATGATTCACACATATTCCCTCATCCATGACGATTTACCAAGTATGGATAATGATGATCTACGGAGAGGAAAACCGACAAATCATAAAGTATTTGGTGATGCAATAGCAATATTAGCAGGTGATGCCTTATTAACTTATAGTTTTGAAGTAATGGGGAACATTCCGCCCGAATTTGCATCAGATGCAACCAAACTAAAATTAGTTATTGAATTAGCAAGGGCTGCAGGAACAGAAGGAATGGTTGGCGGCCAAGTTGCTGATATGGAAGGAGAAGGAAAATCCTTAACTTTAGATGAACTTGAGTATATACATATCCATAAAACAGGAAAGTTACTTAAGTTCAGTGTGCTAGCAGGAGCAATAATAGCGAATGCAAGCCAAAAACAATTAGAAAACCTCTCAGCATTCGCACTTCACTTGGGTCTCGCTTTTCAAATTCAAGATGATATTCTTGATCTGGTTGGGAATCAACAATTGATCGGTAAGCCCGTTGGCAGTGATACTTCCAATCATAAAAGTACGTATCCACAGTTGTTGTCACTAGAAGGCGCTACTGCTGCATTGCATAAACAAATAAACCTGTCGAAAGAATATCTAGGCATGACAGGATTGAATACAAACCTGCTGATGGAAATAACGGATTTAGTCGCTTCAAGGGACCATTAGAATCGGAATTTGAGGCATTGAAATAAGTGTGTTATAATTATTTTCAATGTAGAAAACGTTGTCAATGCCGTTATCACTCAAGTGTTAGCGGCTATTTTTTAATCAAGGCTATTTTCGCATAGA
>NZ_JBALOS010000072.1:0-25734 GCF_036962765.1 Neobacillus drentensis | reverse complement strand
TTGCGAAAATTGCCTAGAAGCTTAGTATATGACTCTTATTAAGTTTCAAAAGCAACAAAGTTTACGAAAAGAGCCTTAATCAAAGTTAAATTTATTGATGTGTAATAGAACACAGTCAACTAAAAAGAGATTGCATAAAAGTATGAAAGTGAGTGGTCCAAACATGGATCTATTATCAATAAAAGACCCAGCCTTTTTAAAAGGCATGTCGAATAACGAATTGGAGGCTTTAAGTCAAGATATCCGTAAATTTTTGATTGAAAAGCTGTCTGTTACCGGAGGCCATATTGGACCGAATTTAGGTGTAGTCGAATTAACGATTGCCTTACATAAATGCTTTAACAGTCCCACAGATAAGATAATCTGGGATGTAGGACATCAGTCTTATGTTCATAAAATTCTAACTGGCAGAGCTTGTGAGTTTGATACTTTGAGGCAATATAAAGGTTTATGCGGATTCCCAAAACGAGTTGAAAGTGAGCACGATGTATGGGAAACAGGTCATAGTTCCACATCTCTTTCTGCAGCTATGGGAATGGCAATAGCTAGAGATTTAAAAAAGGAAAAATCTTTTGTGATTCCAGTGATTGGTGATGGGGCCTTAACCGGTGGTATGGCATTAGAAGCCTTAAATCATATTGGGCATGAAAAGAAAAACATGATTGTTATCTTGAATGACAACGAGATGTCAATCGCCCCTAATGTTGGTGCTGTTCATAATATACTCGGCCAATTGCGGACAGCTGGAAAATATCAATGGGTGAAAGATGAACTTGAAGTACTGTTGAAAAAAGTACCTGCAGTAGGTGGGAAATTAGCTGCAACCGCTGAAAGAGTAAAAGACAGCCTTAAGTATTTATTTGTTTCGGGGATGTTTTTTGAGGAATTAGGTTTTACCTATCTTGGTCCAATTGATGGTCACAACTTTGATGCATTATTTGAGAATTTCAGCTATGCGAAAAAGACAGAAGGCCCAATCCTTCTTCATGTCATTACTAAAAAGGGTAAAGGGTATCACCCTGCTGAAAGTGACAAAACGGGTACATGGCATGGAACAGGACCATATAAAATTGATACAGGTGCTTTCGTAAAGCCGGCTAAAACTCCACCGCCTGCATGGAGCAGTCTGGTTAGTGAAACCGTTCGAAAGCTTGCCCGAAACGATGAACGTATTGTTGCTATTACACCAGCAATGCCTGTTGGTTCCAAACTTGAGGGGTTTGCTAGTGAATTCCCTGAAAGAATGTATGATGTAGGAATTGCAGAGCAGCACGCAGCGACTGTAGCTGCTGGTTTAGCTACACAAAATATGAAACCATTTCTCGCCATATATTCAACCTTTTTACAACGTGCATACGACCAAGTTGTTCATGATATTTGCAGACAAAATTTAAATGTCTTTATTGGGATCGACCGGGCTGGATTGGTAGGTGCTGATGGTGAAACCCATCAGGGTGTATTTGATATTGCATTTCTAAGACATATTCCAAATATGGTCTTAATGATGCCAAAGGATGAAAATGAAGGTCAACATATGGTTTACACCGCATTGAAGTATGATGACGGTCCGATTGCGATGAGATTCCCGCGTGGAAATGGCATTGGGGTACCAATGGACAAGGACCTTCAATCCATTCCAATTGGTACATGGGAAGTTCTAAAAGAGGGCGATGATGCAGCAATCTTAACCTTCGGAACGACGATTCCAATGGCCTTAAAAGCAGCTGAGGTGCTTGAAAAGAAGGGGATTTCCGTTAAAGTTGTGAATGCTCGCTTTATCAAACCGTTGGATGATAAAATGCTTACCAATCTCCTGTCAAAAAATATGCCAATCCTCACGATTGAGGAGGCTGTTTTACAAGGTGGTTTCGGAAGTGCTATTCTTGAGTTTGCACAGAACCATGGCTTTTATCATTCGCACATCGACAGAATTGGAATCCCGGACAACTTTATCGAACATGGGGATGTCGATTCCCTTCTTGAAGAGATAGGTTTAACAACTGAAGAAGTAATCAAAAGGGTTTCCATTCTAGCTCGAAAAAAACAACAAAGGGCTTAAGAAATGAAAAATAAAGAACGGTTAGATGTTTTACTAGTTGAAAGAGGATTAATTGAAACAAGAGAAAAGGCCAAACGTGCCATCATGGCAGGGCTTGTTTACTCTAATGAAGAGCGGTTAGACAAACCTGGAGAGAAAGTTAAGACAGATATTCCACTAAGCATAAAGGGGAAGGTTCTTCCATATGTTAGCCGCGGGGGATTAAAGCTTGAAAAGGCCTTAAAAGTATTTGATGTAAGTGTATCAGATAAAGTGCTGCTAGACATAGGATCTTCCACTGGAGGCTTTACCGATTGTGCGCTGCAGAATGGAGCAAAGATGTCCTATGCTTTAGATGTAGGCTATAATCAACTTGCATGGAAACTAAGGCAGGATGAACGAGTTGTCGTGATGGAACGGACAAATTTCCGCTATGTCACTCCTGCTGATTTAATTGGAGAGATGCCAAATTTCGCGACAATCGATGTATCTTTTATTTCATTAACTTTGATCTTGCCAGTCTTAAAAACACTTTTAGTTTCAGGAAGTGACGTTATTGCCCTAGTCAAACCGCAATTTGAAGCGGGCCGTGAACAGGTTGGTAAAAAGGGGATCGTTCGGGATGAGAAAGTACATTTACAAGTAATTGATAAAATCATTCATTTTGCATTGCAACAAGGCTACACGATAAAAGACTTATCCTTTTCACCAATCACTGGCGGCGACGGGAATATTGAATACCTGCTCCATTTGAAATGGGAAGGTGAACGGGAGACGGGAGTTAATCAATTACCAATCACCCCGCTAGAGATTGTGAAAGAATCCCATTTAGAATTTAAAACAAAGCAAAATCCAGAAGGATAGGCAAACGCTTATCCTTTTCTTCATATTCTAGGCTATTTCTAAAGAAATTCCTTTCCTTATATAAGAAAAAATGTACAAGTTTATAAAAATCGGCTAACATAATGTGTAGAAGAACTTATTAGAACATAATATTAAGATACATGTTTTCAATGATTATGGGGTGAGACAATGAATAAAGGCCAACGTCATATTAAAATAAGAGAAATCATAGCCAATAATGACATTGAGACGCAAGATGATTTAGTGGATGAACTTAAGAATGCTGGCTATAATATAACGCAAGCTACGGTTTCGAGGGATATTAAAGAATTACATCTTGTTAAAGTTCCCTTAAGTGATGGACGCTATAAATACAGCTTGCCTGCAGACCAAAGGTTTAATCCATTACAAAAATTAAAAAGATCATTAATTGACGCGTTTGTTCGGATTGATTCAGCTGGTCATTTGCTAGTCATGAAGTGCTTACCAGGTAATGCAATGGCAATCGGCGCATTAATTGATAATCTCGATTGGGATGAAATATTAGGAACTATCTGCGGTGATGATACGATGTTAATTATTTGTCGTACACCAGAAGATACTGAGGTCATTACAGCTCGGTTCCTAGATATGCTTTAATTGGGGGAATGTTCCTTGTTAGCAGAATTATCTATTAAGAATTTCGCGATTATCGAGTCCTTGTCCATTACATTTACAAAGGGATTAACGGTTTTAACGGGAGAAACTGGTGCGGGAAAATCCATCATTATAGATGCTATACACTTATTGGTTGGCGGCAGAGGGTCTGCAGAATTTGTGCGGCATGGCGAGGACCGAGCCGAAATAGAAGGCCTATTCCAGCTTGATGATAGTAAACATCCTATCATTGCTAAAGCTTTAGAATTTGGTATCGATATTGAGGAAGGGATGGTCATATTACGACGAGATATTTCCCAATCTGGAAAAAGCATTTGCCGTGTAAATGGAAAGCTTGTCACGATCTCCACTCTCAGGGAAATTGGGTCAACACTGGTTGATATTCATGGGCAGCATGAGCATCAAGAGTTAATGGATGAGACGAGACACCTAGCATTGCTAGACCAATTTGGCGCTGACGATATCTTCCCTTCACAAGGTGAGTATCAGCAAGTCTTTCGTCGTTATGAGCAAACATTACAAAGGTTAAAAGCATTAAGTGAAAATGACCAGCAAACCGCTCATCGACTCGATCTGATACAGTTTCAATTAGATGAAATTCAAAATGCGGATTTAAAAATGAATGAAGATGAAGATCTTTTTGAGGAAAAAAGAAAATTAAATAATTTTGAACGAGTATTTGAAGCCCTTCAATCAAGTCATACTGCCTTGCAAGGGGAACAAAAAGGGCTTGATTGGATTAGCATGGTTATGGGGCATCTTGAAGATGCCGCTGCTATTGATAATACCTATAAAGACATTTATGAAACTGTTTCAAATAGCTACTACCAATTGGAGGATGCAGCTCGATCCTTAAGAAATGATTTAGATGCATTAGAGTTCGACCCACAGCGAATTAATGAAATTGAAGATCGCTTAAATGAAATTAATCGGCTTAAACGCAAATACGGTAAAACAATCAATGAAATATTAGAATATGCTGTAAAAATTGAAGAAGAAATTGAAACATTACAAAATAAAGAAACCCATATAAGCGAATTAGAAAAAGAATTAGTATCGATAAAAAAGGACTTAACACTGGAAGCAAAGCAATTAACGGAAACTCGTCTTAAATGGGCAGATAAACTAACAAAGTTAATACATAAAGAACTAAAAGAATTGTATATGGCAAAGACAGTTTTTGAAATTCGTTTCGAATCAAATACAATGCAGTTTACTAAAAACGGTGTGGATCATGTCGAATTTTATATCTCGACTAACCCTGGAGAGCCATTGAAACCTTTATCTAAAGTAGCCTCTGGAGGAGAATTATCACGTATTATGCTTGCGTTAAAAAGTATTTTCTCTAAGCATCAAGGCGTGACTTCGATTATTTTCGATGAAGTAGATACTGGTGTAAGCGGAAGGGTTGCTCAATCTATTGCAGAGAAAATTTATAAGGTGGCCAGCCAATCTCAGGTATTATGTATCTCACACTTACCCCAGGTAGCTGCAATGGCCGATACCCACTTGTTTATTTCCAAAATAATAAAAGGCGGAAGAACAAAAACGTCTGTCACGCCTTTACAGCTTGAAGATAAGATTAATGAAATTGGCCGGATGATATCGGGAACGGAAATAACCGACCTCACAAAAAAGCATGCTGAAGAATTATTATTTTTAGCTGCGGAGAATAAGAAAAGTGGAAATGGCACTTTAACAGGTCGATGATTTTAGGCATTTTGCCATTCAAAAAAGCTAAAATTACTATATTTTTATTAAAAATTGTAATGCTATCCATTTCGGGTAGCTTTTTTATGTTGAACCAAGTTATAAATGATTGTCAAGGAGGCAAAATTAAAGATGTAGCCATTTAAATGTAATGAAAAGAAGCGAGGAGAGTGAAAAATTTTGAAGTTAGAACTAATTAGAAAGATTATTGGTGGAATTCTCCTTGTTTCATTAATTAGCCTTATTTTTTTTCAGCCTTTGCAGCAATATCTCGCGATACCCAAGACTATTACGGTTTTTGAAGGACAAGACTATACTTTTCAAAAGGCTGTACCGGTATCAGCCTCTTTGGTTTCTCAAAATTCGAATATTACACTTGATCAGGAAAAACATTCGGTTTCAATGACAGCATCTAAGAATGGAAAAAATGAAATGCTGTTAGAGTATGCGGGAATTCCAATAAAAAAGGTGGATGTACGAGTATTAAAAGATTTTAGGGTTATTCCAGGCGGACAGTCAATTGGCGTAAAATTAAATACTGTGGGTGTATTGGTTGTAGGCCACCATCTAATCAATACTATATCCGGTAAGAAGTCACCTGGTGAAATTGCAGGAATAAAAATTGGGGATATCATTACAGAAATAAATGGGAATAAAATAGAAAAAATGACGGATGTAGCACCATATGTGCAAAGTGCAGGACAAGAAGGAAAAGCGCTCGATATGGTTATTAGTCGAGAAAGTGGAAAGTTTACTACAAAACTAACCCCTCTAAAGGACAAAGGGGAAAACATCTATAAGCTCGGTTTATATATTAGAGATTCTGCAGCAGGAATCGGGACAATGACATTTATTCACCCGCAATCTAAGAAATATGGTGCCCTAGGGCATGTAATATCTGACATGGATACCAAACAACCAATTGTTGTAGAAGATGGACAAATTGTTCGCTCAACCGTAACTTCCATTGAAAAGGGGAGTAACGGAGATCCAGGTGAAAAGCTTGCACGCTTTTCTTCCGACCGAGAAATTGTCGGTAATATCCAAAAGAATAGCCCATTTGGAATTTTTGGTGAAATGGTAAAAGATTTAAAAAATGGCGTTATGGATAAACCACTGCCAATTGCGTTATCACATCAGGTAAAAGAAGGACCAGCCAAAATTTTAACAGTTGTGAATAATGACCAAGTTGAAGAATTTGACATTGAAATTGTCAGCACAATTCCGCAAAAGTTTCCAGCAACCAAAGGCATGGTAATAAAAGTAACCGACCCTAAACTCCTTAAAAAAACAGGAGGAATTGTTCAAGGGATGAGTGGCAGTCCAATCATTCAAGATGGAAAGCTAATTGGAGCAGTTACACATGTCTTTGTTAACGATCCAACTTCAGGGTACGGGGTACACATTGAATGGATGTTAAATGAAGCTGGAATTAACATATATGAAATGCCAAAGAACAAAGCGAGTTAACACATTGGGAGCAAAATAGGAAACATCCCTATTTTGCTTTTTTACATAAACGCTTTTCGACAAAAATAACCCAAATATTAGAAAAAGCGCGTTTTACGTCGAAAAGGTGAGANNAAGATAAGATTTTATCACTATTTTAAGAAATATTAAAAAAATGAGAGGAATTTTTGTTGCATTGTCGAATTTCTAATTTAGAATAGAGTTAAGAGAATACAGCTGATAAGGAACGTAAGTTGAAATAGAGCTGATGATATAAACCCTGAGGAGGAACTGGAAGTGAAGAAAATTAAAGTATGTGTCGTTGATGACAATCGAGAACTAGTAGGATTATTAGAGGACTTTATTTCGTCCCAAGATGATATGGAAGTGGCAGGGATTGCTCACAATGGTCAAGAGTGTTTAGAAATGTTATCTCATACTGACCCTGATGTTCTAGTTCTGGATATTATCATGCCTCATCTTGATGGACTAGCTGTTCTGGAGCGCCTCCGTGACATAAAAAAAGGCGTCCTGCCAAATGTTATTATGTTAACGGCGTTTGGTCAAGAAGATGTTACGAAAAAAGCGGTTGAACTAGGTGCATCGTATTTTATTTTGAAACCATTTGATATGGAGAATCTAGGCAGCCATATTCGACAAGTTAGTGGAAATACGAATAATTCGTTTACTCGAAAATCTACATCATCAACCACATATCGTTCTCAAACTGAACAAAAACCTAAGAATTTGGATGCTAGTATTACAAGTATCATTCATGAAATTGGTGTTCCAGCTCATATTAAAGGGTATTTATATTTACGTGAAGCCATTTCAATGGTTTACAATGATATCGAACTTTTAGGTTCCATCACAAAAGTTCTATACCCAGATATCGCAAAAAAATATAATACAACGGCAAGCCGTGTTGAAAGGGCCATCCGTCATGCAATTGAAGTAGCTTGGAGTAGAGGTAACATTGATTCCATATCTTCCTTGTTCGGATATACCGTAAGCATGTCGAAGGCGAAGCCAACTAATTCGGAATTTATTGCCATGGTGGCTGATAAGCTACGTCTAGAGCATAAGGCATCTTGAAAAGAATAAAATAAATGTAAGCCTTCATCAAAAGAATGAAGGCTTTTTCTATACTTTCTATTTGGTTGGCTATGTTAAAGCTTATTGTTGATTTTGGCACCCTGTTGATTGGAGCGGAAGGCGCGAAGACTCCTGCGGGAGGACGGGGCAGGGGAGACCCCGCAGGAGCGCAGCGACGAGGAGGCTCCCCGGACCGCCCGCGCCTGGAGCGGAAATCAACAGGCAAGTTTAACAGAGCCATTCGGTTAAATAACTTGGTAGTAGTTATGAATTATCTTTTTCACTTTCCAATTCCATCAGTTTTTGAATAAGAATATGTTGAGGCATGTGCATAAGCTGTTCTATCGGCACATTTAATTTTTGGGAAAGTTTAATAGCAGTTTCAGGTGATAACTGTAAGGGTTTCATTTGGTATTCCTCCTATATTAAGTTGGGATGTGAAAATATGACTCAGATTTTTGCGCATCGTGGTTATTCCGCTTCTTTTGCCGAAAATACGCTAAGAGCCTTTATAGAAGCAGAGAATGCTGGAGCTGACGGATTAGAATTGGATGTACAATTAACTAAAGACGGAGAAATAGTTGTCATCCATGATGAAAAAGTCGATCGAACCACAGACGGTAAAGGGTTTGTAAAGGATTTTTTATATAAAGATCTTCGGAAATTGAATGCAAATAAAAAAGACAACATAATAGAACCCATACCTGCATTAAAAGAGGTGTTTGAATGGCTGACCACCAATAAATTATTATGTAATATAGAGCTGAAAAATGGACTTTTTCCCTATAAAGGGATGGAAGAAAAAGTCATTAAGCTTATTTACAAATATCAGTTAGTAGATAGAATTATTATTTCCTCGTTTAATCATTATAGTATCGTCTATAGCTTTCGTTTAGCACCAGAAATAGAAACGGCTCCTCTTTTTTTTGAAGGAATCTACATGCCTTGGGTCTATTCCAAAGCAATTCATGCGAAAGGGATACATCCTAAATACTCGACAATTTCAGATGAAGTTATCCTAAAAACAATTGACAATGGAATAGCTGTACGACCCTATACTGTAAATAATGAAGTGGATCTGCGTCGTCTTTTTAATATAAACTGCACGGCACTAATTACTGACGACCCAGTAAAGGCGTTAAGGATACGAAAACAATTTGAAAAGAGACCTTAGTGGCCTCTTTTTATTTTGATTTGTTAAATCTTTTTTGAACCTTGCTTCTTTTTCGATCGCGATGAAAGATAAATCCAGCGACAAATCCTAGACCGCCGACAAAAAAGACTAAACCAGTTAGAAACTGAAGCAATAAATTAGGGAATGGTGCTTGCAGTATCCCAAATAACATATCACGCATTAATTTAATGCCAATAGCGGCTAGTATACCAGGAATTAATACAATAATGAGGGCAATAATTCGCTTCATAAATAAATCCTTCCAATATCAAATTTTGCAAAATGAAAAGTCTTATTTTGATTATATCTCAAGAAAATTTTATTACATAGATAAAATTTGTCAATGATTGTGATTGGATATAAAATAGGTATGAAAAAAGTTGCATGTATTTCTTAAGTAATCTTGAAAAATTTTTCTTATAAGGGGTAATAAAATGCAAAACGTTATGATTGTTGGTGCAGGAAAAGGTGGTACAGCAATCTTAAAGATTTTAAAAGAATCTGAAGTGTTAAAGGTTTGTGCAGTTATTGATCGGAATTTAGATGCACCTGGCGTTTTGTTAGCACGGCAAGAAGGAATTAAAACAGGAACCAACTGGCATCCATACTTAGTTGATAAGATTGATATTATTATTGATGTAACTGGAGATGAATCAGTTTTCCAAGAATTACGAAAAGCTAAAAAGGAACATACGGTTTTGATTCCAGGCAGCGTCGCCTTTCTAGTTGCAAAGATTATGGAAGAAAAGGAAGATCTGATCGAAAAGCATAAAAATGAATCCTATCAACAGGAATTAATCTTTAACGCTACAAATGACGGTATGGTTGTTATTGATAAGGACGGAAAAGTCATCCTATTTAACAAGCGTGCACAAGAAATTATCGGGGTAACGAAAGAGCAGGCAATCGGCAAATACGTGGTTGAAGTAATTCCAACGAGTCGGCTTCCATACATCCTAGAATCACGAAGAATTGAAGCAAACCAAGAATTGATTTTGGAAAATAATCGAAAGATTATAACTACACGTATTCCTATTATTGAGGAAAATGGAACCTTGATCGGGGCATTTGCAGTTTTTAAAGATATTACTGAAGTTGTTAATCTTGCTGAGGAACTAACAGATTTAAGAGAAATTCAAACCATGCTTCAAGCTATTATTCATTCAAGTGATGATGCGATTTCTGTAGTAGACGAAAATGGCAGGGGGATCCTTATTAATCCTGCCTACTCACGGATTACGGGACTTACACAGGATCAGGTAATTGGACAGCCTGCTACAGCTGACATATCTGAGGGAGATAGTATGCACATGAAAGTTCTGCAAACGAGGAGGGCTGTCCGCGGGGTACCAATGAGGGTGGGACCAAACAAAAGAGAAGTAATTGTTAATGTTGCGCCAATAATTGTAAAAGGAAAATTAAAGGGCAGTGTGGGTGTCATCCACGATATGTCCGAAATCAAATCACTGAATAGAGAATTGAACCGCGCCCGCCAGCTTATCCGTAAACTCGAAGCAAAATATACGTTTGAAGATATCATTGGTCAATCAGATGAGATGATGCTTGCGATTGAACAAGCAAAATTAGGAGCAAAAACTCCTGCAACTGTCCTCCTGCGCGGTGAATCAGGAACAGGGAAGGAATTATTTGCCCATGCTATACATAATGCAAGTGACCGTAAATATAACAAATTTATTAGGGTCAATTGCGCAGCGATTTCCGAAACATTATTGGAAAGTGAATTATTTGGCTATGAAGAAGGCGCTTTTTCAGGAGCGGTAAGAGGTGGAAAAAGAGGTTTTTTCGAAGAAGCCAATAATGGCAGTATTTTTCTAGATGAAATTGGTGAACTTCCAGTAAACACACAGGCAAAACTGCTCAGGGTCTTGCAGGAAAAAGAAATCATTCGAGTAGGAGGAACAAAGCCTGTATCGATTAATGTGAGGATCATTGCAGCAACTAATGTCAATTTAGAAAAGGGTATTGCTAAAGGCTCCTTTCGGGAAGACTTATATTATCGTTTAAATCGGATGCCAATCCAAATACCTCCATTAAGGAAGCGAAAAGAAGAAATCCCGCTTTTAAATGAAAGGCTTATTCAAAAAATAAGTCAGGACTATGGACGAAATGTAGAAGGAATTACTCCAGCTGCACAAAAGCAATTAATGGACTATGACTGGCCAGGAAACGTAAGAGAATTAGAAAATATTCTTGGCAGAGCGATAATTTTTATGAATTATAATGAGCAGTTTATTGATGTTCAGCATTTGCCAGAATTAAAAAATAAAAAAAGTACAAATGAACATTTTTTAAGCAATAGTAATGATGCCGTGATGATCGACCGAACATTATCAGATTTGATGGATGAATTTGAAGCGAAAATTATTAAGCAGACCCTTCTTCGTTTAAATGGGAATAAGACATTGACAGCAAAAACGCTTGGATTGTCAGTTAGGAATTTATATTATAAGATTGAAAAATATGATATTGAAAAAAATAGCATGCAATAAATTGCATACCACGAAAAAAAATGCAGGGTCAATTTGTGGTAATAAAGCGTTTTCATTAAAAAAGGTTTGGCACGGAAATTGCATATTATATTATGGGAGTTGCAGTAAGAGGAGAAAGGGTTGATGACAACTTGTTGCTTGATTCACTAATTGACAAAGCAGCCCAAGTACGTACAAACACCGTTGCAGTTGCTGCGGCAGAAGATTTAGAGGTTATTGAAGCTGTCATAGCTGCAATAGACCAAAATCTTGCAAATTTTATTTTATTTGGTGACGAAGAAAAGATTAAAGCCATTATGGAAGAAAAAAAACACCAAAACATAAGTGATATATGTTTGAAAATTGTCAATGCTGATTCTAGTGCTGCAGCGGCAGAATTAGCAGTAAAGGCCGTTTTTACAAAAGAAGCAAATGTGCTGATGAAAGGTAATATTCCAACTAATATTTTCTTAAAAGCAGTCTTGAATAAGGAATACGGCCTAAGGACAGGAAATGTCTTATCACATATAGCTGTGTTTGAATCCCCAGGCATTAATCGTTTTACGATTGTAACAGACGCTGCAATGAATATCGCTCCTGATTTGGAACAGAAAGCACAAATTATTAAAAATGCAGTCTCCATTGCGCAGTCGATTGGTATAGAACTGCCAAAANNTCCTGCCATGCAGGCTACATTAGATGCAGCGGCATTAACTGTAATGAATAAACGAGGACAAATTTCAGGCTGCATTGTAGATGGACCTCTAGGTTTAGACAATGCAGTATCAACACTTGCCGCAGAACACAAAGGGATAAACAGTGAAGTGGCAGGTAAAGCAGATATTTTATTAGTACCAACTATCGAAGTTGGCAATGTTTTATATAAATCATTAATCTATTTCGCAAATGCAAAAGTTGGTGCCGTTATTGCCGGGGCAAAAGCCCCAATCGTGTTAACATCGAGGTCAGATTCTGCTGAAAGTAAGCTTTATTCTCTTGCACTTGCGTTATGCTGTGCTACATCAAAATAGATATTCAAATATTGAGGAGGAATTTTAGATGGAAATTTTCAAGTACTTAGAACAATACGATTATGAGCAAGTGGTATTCTGTCAAGATAAACAATCAGGTTTAAAAGCAATTATTGCTATTCATGATACAACATTAGGGCCAGCTTTAGGTGGAACACGTATGTGGACATATGCCTCTGAAGAAGCTGCTATTGAAGATGCGCTGCGTCTTGCAAAAGGAATGACCTATAAGAATGCCGCTGCAGGGTTAAATCTAGGCGGTGGTAAAACGGTTATCATCGGCGATCCACGGAAAGATAAGAATGAAGAGATGTTCCGTGCTTTCGGCCGTTACATCCAAGGCTTAAATGGCAGATATATTACAGCAGAAGATGTAGGCACAACAGTAGCAGACATGGATTTAATTCACGAAGAGACAGATTATGTAACTGGTATCTCTCCAGCATTTGGCTCATCAGGCAATCCTTCCCCGGTAACAGCTTTTGGTGTTTATCGCGGTATGAAAGCAGCGGCGAAAGAGGCGTTTGGAACTGATTCACTAGAAGGAAAAGTTGTTGCCATTCAAGGAGTCGGAAATGTAGCGTATACACTATGTGAATATTTGCATGAAGAAGGGGCTCAGCTTATTGTAACAGATATTAATAAAGAAGCTGTTAACCGTGCCGTAGAAGCATTTGGAGCCCTTGCAGTAGACCCTGATGAAATTTATGGTGTCGAATGTGATATTTACGCACCATGTGCATTAGGAGCAACCATTAATGATGAAACCATTCCACAATTAAAAGCAAAAGTTATTGCTGGTTCGGCTAACAATCAATTAAAAGATACCCGTCATGGCGATATCATCCACGAAATGGGTATTGTTTACGCTCCGGATTACGTAATTAATGCTGGAGGCGTAATCAATGTAGCTGATGAATTATATGGTTACAACCAAGAGCGGGCAATGAAAAAGGTGGAACAGCTCTATACAACAATCGAAAAGGTTATTGAAATTTCAAAACGTGATGGCATCCCAACATACGTGGCAGCTGACCGTATGGCAGAAGAAAGAATTGCCAGAATTCGTAACTCAAGAAGCCAATTTCTTCAAAACGGCCATCATATTTTAAGTCATAGAATTTCTAGATAATTAATTTTTTGTCCAAATAGTTCTGCAATGCGCTGAATGGAATATTCAGCGTCTTTGCCTTTCATAGGACATTTATAGGTATTTAATTAACACTCGACTTCAATCATTTAGAAAACCAATTGGAGGTCAAAACGTTGCAAGATAATGAATATCGGATTCTCGTCATCAACCCAGGCTCGACATCCACGAAGATCGGGGTTTTCGATAATGATATTTCCATTTTTGAAAAAACGATTCGGCATGATTCAGAAATTATCAACTCTTTTGCAAATATTATTGATCAATATGAATTTAGAAAAACAACAATTTTGGAAACACTGGATAATGAAGGGATAAATATTTCCAAATTGTCGGCTGTTTGTGGCCGCGGGGGATTGCTGCGACCGATAGAAGGGGGCACCTATGCGGTTAATGATGTGATGTTAAAAGATTTACGGTCAGGTTATGCCGGACAGCATGCATCAAATCTTGGTGGGATTATTGCCTACGAAATAGCTTCTGCTTTAAATATTCCATCTTACATCGTGGATCCGGTTGTTGTTGATGAGCTTGAACCACTTGCAAGAATTTCTGGTTTTTCCTTAATTGAGCGAAAAAGCATCTTTCACGCCTTAAATCAGAAAGCAGTGGCAAGAAGGATTGCAAAGGAAATGGGAAAAAAATACTCCGACCTAAATTTAATTGTTACTCATATGGGTGGAGGTATTACCGTAGGTGTTCATAAGCAGGGTAAGGTTATTGATGTCAACAATGGTCTTCATGGGGATGGACCATTTAGTCCAGAACGGGCAGGAACGGTTCCTGTTGGAGATTTAGTAGCCCTTTGTTATTCTGGAGAATATTATCGGGAAGAAATAATGAAGATGCTTGTTGGCCAAGGCGGCCTAGTTGGTTATCTCGGTACGAATGATGCAGTTAAGGTAGAGCAGCGAATTGCAGCAGGAGATAAAGAAGCAAAACTTATTTATGATGCAATGGCCTATCAAGTAGCCAAAGAAATTGGGGCTGCTAGTGCTGTTCTTTCAGGAAAAGTGGATGCGATTATTTTGACTGGCGGCCTTGCCTATGGGAAAGGATTTGTGAAAACAATCACCGACAGAACCAATTGGATTGCTGATGTTATCGTTCATCCTGGTGAAAATGAGCTTCAAGCACTTACTGAAGGTGCGCTGCGAGTCTTAAAGGGCGAGGAAGAGGAAAAAATTTATCCTGGGAATTTTAAAACAGTAAAAATTTAAGGTTAAGGGGAGGAAAAAACGTGGCACAAGAATATGATTTAGTTGTTCTTGGCGGAGGAACTGGCGGCTATGTAGCGGCAATTAGGGCCTCTCAGCTTGGCTTAAAAACAGCGATTGTAGAAAAAGGAAAACTTGGTGGTACATGTCTGCATAAAGGGTGTATTCCTAGTAAGGCACTGCTTCGAAGTGCAGAAGTTTATGCAACAACCAAGCATAGTAAAGATTTTGGAGTCATTACAAGTGATGTTTCTGTTGATTTTGGATTAGTTCAGAACAGGAAGAATAAAATAGTTGATCAACTCCATAAGGGTGTTCAGCATTTAATGAATCAAGGAAAAATTGATGTTTATGAAGGATTAGGCAGAATCTTGGGACCATCTATTTTTTCTCCAATGCCGGGGACCATATCTGTTGAAATGAATAACGGTGAAGACAATGAAATGCTTCTTCCTAAAAATGTGATTATCGCAACAGGTTCAAGACCAAGGACCCTTCCTGGACTTGAAATAGATCGAGAATATGTTATGTCCTCTGATGAAGCATTAGAATTAGAGACACTTCCTAGTTCCATTATTATTGTTGGTGGAGGCGTAATTGGAATAGAATGGGCCTCCATGCTGAAAGATTTTGGGGTGGATGTAACAGTTATTGAATATGCTGATCGAATTATTCCGACTGAAGATAAAGAAATATCAAAAGAAATGCAGCGCTTGATGAAGAAAAAAGGAATTACCCTTGTAACAAGTGCAAAAGTCCTCCCAGAAACGTTAGTTAAGGACAATGGAGTAGCGATTTCCGCAGAAGTAAAGGGCACATTAAAAGAATTTAAAGCTGAAAAAATTCTTGTTTCAGTCGGACGTCAGGCAAATATAGAAGGAATTGGGCTTGAGAATACAGAAATACATGTAGAGAAGGGTTTTATTGAAACAAATGAATTCTTCCAAACCAAAGAATCACATATTTATGCGATTGGTGATGTCATTGGTGGATTACAACTTGCCCATGTTGCTTCACATGAAGGGATCATTGCAGTCGAGCATATTACTGGGAAGGATCCTTCGCCACTGCAGTATCATCTAGTATCTAGATGTATTTATAGCAATCCAGAGGTTTCCAGTGTGGGGATAACAGAAGACCAAGCCGTAGAAAAAGGTCATAAAGTAAAAACAGGTAAGTTTTCTTTTCGTGCGATTGGAAAAGCACTTGTCTTTGGAGAATCTGATGGATTTGTAAAAATCGTTGCGGATGAAGAGACCAACGATATTCTAGGTGTGCATATGATTGGGCCGCATGTAACAGACATGATTACGGAGGCAGGGCTTGCGATGGTATTAGATGCAACTCCTTGGGAAATTGCCCATACGATTCATCCTCACCCGACTCTATCAGAAGCAATTGGTGAAGCTGCGCTTGCAGTTGATGGGAAAGCAATCCATTCTTAATAAACATTGGGAGGTAAGAATAGATGACAGAAAAGCGTCATGATGCTTTAGGTTTAAGCGACGAAAAAGTAATGGAAATGTACGAAACTATGTTATTAGCCCGCCGTATTGATGAGCGGATGTGGTTATTAAACCGTGCCGGTAAAATTCCCTTCGTAATTTCTTGTCAGGGACAGGAAGCCGCACAAGTTGGAGCTGCATTTGCACTAGATCCTGAAAAAGATTATGTTCTTCCATATTATCGTGATATGGGTGTAGTCTTAACGTTTGGTATGACGCCAAGGGAACTGATGCTTTCAGGTTTTGCTAAAGCAGAAGACCCCAATTCAGGCAGCCGGCAAATGCCTGGTCACTTTGGCCAAAAGAAAAATCGAATCGTCACAGGCTCATCGCCAGTAACTACTCAAGTTCCCCACGCCGTTGGAATTGCTCTAGCAGGTAAAATGGAGAGAAAAGACCTTGTTACGTTTGTAACGTTTGGAGAGGGCTCCTCTAACCAAGGTGATTTCCATGAGGGTGCCAACTTTGCAGGTGTTCATAAACTTCCTGTTATTTTTATGTGTGAAAATAACAAGTATGCAATTTCAGTTCCAATCGAAAAACAATTAGCGTGCGAAAAAGTTTCAGACCGAGCGATTGGATATGGTATGCCAGGCCTTACTGTAGATGGAAACGATCCACTTGAAGTATATCAAGCAGTGAAGGAAGCAGTTGTCCGTGGCAGAAGTGGGGAAGGACCAACCCTAATTGAAACGGTTTCTTACCGTCTAACACCACACTCTTCTGATGATGACGACCGGTCTTATCGTGCACCAGATGAGGTTGCCAAAGCAAAGACCCAGGATCCAATCATTACCTTTGGTGCCTATTTAAAGGAAACAGGTGTCATGGATGATGCGCTAGAAAAAGAAATAAATGACCGCGTAATGAAACTTGTGAATGAGGCGACAGACTATGCAGAAAATGCACCGTACTCTGCACCTGAAGATGCGCTGAAATATGTATATGCGGACTTGTAAGGGGGATGAATCATGGCGATAATTTCATATATTGATGCAATCACAATGGCAATGCGAGAAGAAATGGAAAGAGATCCTAAGGTTTTTGTCCTTGGTGAAGATGTTGGTTTAAAAGGCGGTGTATTTAAGGCGACGCAGGGGTTATATGACCAATTTGGGGAAGAACGGGTTATTGATACACCCCTTGCTGAATCTGCCATTGCTGGGGTAGGAATTGGGGCAGCGATGTATGGCATGCGCCCAATTGCCGAAATGCAATTTGCTGACTTTATCATGCCAGCAGTCAATCAAATTATTTCAGAAGCGGCTAAAATCCGCTATCGATCCAATAACGACTGGAGTTGTCCAATGGTTATTCGGGCACCATATGGCGGAGGTGTTCATGGTGCACTTTATCATTCCCAATCTGTTGAAGCAGTATTTGCAAATCAGCCTGGATTAAAAATTGTTATGCCGTCCACACCTTACGATGCTAAAGGGCTATTAAAGGCAGCCGTTCGTGACAATGACCCGGTTTTATTTTTTGAGCATAAACGTGCGTATCGATTAATCAAGGGTGAGGTTCCAACAGATGATTACACCCTGCCAATCGGTAAAGCTGATGTAAAACGTGAAGGAGAAGATATTACCGTCATTACGTATGGTCTATGTGTCCATTTTGCCCTTCAAGCAGCGGAAAAATTAGCAAAGGATGGTATCTCCGCACATATTCTTGATTTGAGAACGGTCTATCCGCTTGATAAAGAAGCAATCATTGAGGCTGCTTCGAAAACAGGTAAGGTCCTTCTTGTTACCGAGGATACTAAAGAAGGCAGTATTATTGGTGAAGTCGCTGCAATCATTGCAGAAAATTGCTTATTTGAATTAGATGCACCGATTATGCGGTTAGCTGGACCGGATGTACCAGCGATGCCTTATTCTCCAACAATGGAGAAATTCTTTATGGTGAATCCTGAAAAGGTCGAAAAAGCAATGCGCGAACTAGCTGAGTACTAAAACGAAAAGCCCAAGCGATAAGGGGATAGGCGCCTGAGCTGGACAATAGGAGTGTGTAAATCGTGGTAATTGAACAAATCAAAATGCCTCAGTTAGGGGAAAGCGTAACCGAGGGTACTATAAGTAAATGGCTTGTATCTGTAGGAGATAAAGTAAATAAATACGACCCTCTGGCAGAAGTAATGACAGATAAGGTAAATGCAGAAATTCCATCCTCCTTTACAGGTATCATAAAGGAACTAATTGCGGAAGAAGGTGATACCTTAGCAGTTGGGGAAAAGATCTGCATGATAGAATTGGAAGGCGGAACAACAGCTGAGGCTTCTGAAGTACCAGCTGCACCAAGCACTAGTTCAGAAACCAGCGGTGCAATAAATGTTGAACAAGCGGACCAAGGGAACAAAGCCCGATACTCTCCAGCGGTCCTTAAAATCTCTCAAGAACATGGCATCGATTTAACAAAGGTGTCAGGCACCGGTGCAGGTGGACGGATTACAAGAAAAGATCTATTAAAATTAATTGAATCAGGTAATATTCCTGTTGCAGGACAGGGAGTAGAAGCTAAAAATGAGTCAGCCGTTGTCAATGAAACAAAACAAGAAGTGGCAAAGCCGGTTTCTACACCAACACCACCAGCTACAGCAGTGAACATCCCGGTTGCCGTTGGGGACATTGAAATTCCAGTCACAGGTATCCGCAAAGCAATTGCTGCTAACATGCTGCGGAGCAAGCATGAAGCACCACATGCCTGGACGATGATTGAAGTGGATGCCACTAATTTGGTGGAGTACCGTAATACAATAAAAGACGAGTTTAAGAAAAAAGAAGGCTTTAATTTAACCTTTTTCGCTTTCTTTGTTAAAGCTGTTGCTCAAGCATTAAAAGAATTTCCACAAATTAATTCTATGTGGGCGGGAGATAAAATCATCCAAAAGAAAGATATCAATATTTCAATCGCAGTCGCAACGGATGATGCTCTTTATGTTCCTGTAATCAAACAGGCTGATGAAAAAACAATTAAAGGGATTGCACGTGAAATATCTGAGCTTGCTGTCAAAGTAAGAACAGGCAAACTAAGATCGGAAGATATGCAGGGTGGAACCTTTACTGTGAACAACACTGGATCTTTTGGTTCTGTCCAATCCATGGGGATTATTAATTACCCACAGGCAGCCATTCTTCAAGTTGAGTCCATTGTTAAACGTCCAGTTGTTATGAATAATGGAATGATTGCTGTTCGCGATATCGTGAATTTATGTATGTCACTTGATCATAGAGTATTAGACGGCCTCGTTTGCGGACGTTTCTTACAACGTGTAAAGGAAATACTAGAAAATACATCAAAATCAACAACTACGATTTATTAAAAATAGGCTGTGTTAGGTTCTAACTAAGTTGATTGGAGCGTAAATCAATCGGCAAGTTTAACAAAGCCTAATAATAAATTACCGCTGCCAAGAATGGCAGCGGTTGTTTTGTTTTTGATTGCTTGAATCGTGTTTGTGCCATAAAATAGTAGGTAGTAGAATTATGTGAATTTTATTTCAATTGTTTTAGGGAGGGGATGAGAAGTTTGGATAAATTAAAGAATCAATCTTTTCCTTCAGTATCCACAGATGAATGGAAAGTCAAGGCGGAACAATCACTAAAAGGAAAGTCGGTTGGATCCTTACAAACAACTACATATGAAAACATAATTTTGAAACCGCTTTATTCACGACAGGATGAGAAGGCGGTGCCTGATTATCCAGGTGGTTCAGACTTAAGAAGAGGCATTTACCCGTTGGGCTATGTGACTAATGATTGGAAGATTGCACAACGACTATCTTGCTGTAAAGTAGAGGAATTGAAGGGAAAACTTGATCATGCTTTTGAAAAAGGACAAACAGCCATCTCATTTAATTTCTCGAAAGATTTGTTAGATGCAAACCTATGGAGAGAATTGGCAGAATCATATAGTCAATATCCTTTTGCTATCAATGCCAATGATGCACATATTCCTTTATTATCTCTTTTAGAAAACACGGTGGAACAAGAGGTAACTAGAGATAAAATCAGTGGATTCATTGGTTCTGACCCCGTTTCTCAATTTGCTAAAGAAGGATATATTTCTGAAGAATTTGTTAAGGATTGGGTTATTAGCATTAGGAGCTCGTCTGAAAAGTTTCCTCATTTGCGGACAATTTTAATCGATACTGCACCATATCATCATGGCGGGGCAAGCGCAGTTCAAGAACTTGGAATTGCGATGGGCGAAGGGATATTCTATCTTGAAAGGCTTCTGGAAGCGGGACTAGAACTGGATGAAATTTTTGCAAAGATGATTTTTCAATTCTCGATTGGCAGCAATTTTTTCATGGAAATGGCAAAGCTTCGCGCAGCACGTATTCTATGGAATCGTATTAGTGATGTTTACGGTGCGAGTTGTGACATGGCTAAAATGCAGATTGCAGCAGAAACGTCTTCATTTACAAAAACAGTGACTGATTCGCATGTAAACCTCCTTCGGGCTGGAAATGAAGCATTTGCAGCTGTGGCGGGAGGTGTTCAATATTTACATGTCAGTCCATTTGATCATCTTACCGGCGCCAATCCATCTTCAGATAGAATTGCTAGAAATACACAACTGCTTTTGAAAGAAGAAGCACATCTAAAAACAGTCGTCGATCCTGCTGGGGGTTCTTGGTATGTGGAACACCTTACCAATGAACTAGCAGAAAAAGCATGGTTCTTTTTTCAAGGGATAGAAACACATGGCGGCATTTTAGAAGTATTAAAAACAAATTGGCTACAGAAGGAAATAGCTGCTGTCTATGAAAAAAGGATTCAAGATGTCCAAACAAGAAGGACAAGTATAGTCGGGACAAATGTCTACGCTAATTTGGATGAAAAAGTTACATATAAAGTCCCGCAAGCGAAAAATTCATTCTTTGCTACTAGAGAAGATACCTTTGAAATAGACGCTATTCCTGACAGCAGGTTGGCAGAACCATACGAAGAATTACGGCAAAAAGCAATCCTTCTCGAAGAAAAATTAGATTCTAAGCCATTTGTAGGTATGATTTGCCTTGGCGGGTTAAAGCAGCATAAAGCAAGGCTTGATTTTATGAAAGGTTTTCTAGCAGCTGGAGGTATGAAGGCTGTAGAAAGTAACCCTATTTTTTCTGTAGAGGATGCCAGACAATTCGTTCTAGAACAACCGGCAAAATTCTATTGCTTTTGTGGAACGAATGATCAATATGAAACAATGGGACATGACATCCTGAATGCTTTAAAAACTGAAAACCCTGAGCATACTTTTTACTTAGCAGGCCTTCCAGAAAAAGAAAAACAGACTCTGTGGATAGATGAGGGTATTCGGCAGTTTATCCATGTGAAAAGCAATTGTTATGAAACGCTGCTGTCAATCCTTAGTGCGTTGGAGGTGAGTAAGGTTGAAGAAACAAAAGCCTGATTTTCAAAATATATCCTTATTTGACGAACAAAAATTTATGACCAAGGAAGAGTGGCAGCAAAAGGTTGAACAAGAAATAAATAGTTCACTAGATGATCTGCTCTTTGAGACAAATGAACAAATCAGTTTAAAACCGCTTTATACAAAAGAGGACCGGAAAGACCTAGAGCATCTTGATGACCTGCCTGGACTTCCTCCTTTTACACGAGGTCCATATCCTACGATGTATGTAAATCGTCCATGGACGGTTAGACAATATGCAGGTTTTTCAACTGCTGAGGAAAGTAATGCCTTCTATCGAAGAAATCTAGCGATGGGACAAAAGGGATTATCGGTTGCGTTTGACTTAGCCACTCACCGCGGCTATGACTCCGATCATCCTCGAGTAGTCGGTGATGTTGGTAAAGCAGGGGTGGCAATAGATTCTATTCTTGATATGAAGACGCTGTTTGAGGGGATACCATTAGACCAAATGTCCGTATCCATGACTATGAACGGGGCTGTCCTGCCGATTCTTGCTTTTTTCATCGTGACCGCTGAAGAACAGGGGGTAAGTCAGGAGAAACTGGCTGGTACAATTCAAAATGACATTTTAAAAGAATATATGGTCCGAAATACTTATATTTATCCACCAGAAATGTCTATGAAAATAATAGCTGATATATTTGAATATACCTCCAAGCATATGCCAAAGTTTAATAGTATTAGTATTTCGGGTTATCATATGCAGGAAGCGGGGGCACCAGCCGATTTAGAACTGGCATACACGCTTGCAGATGGCTTGGAATACGTACGGACGGGTCTTAAGGCAGGAATTGAAATCGACTCATTTGCCCCAAGGTTGTCCTTTTTCTGGGCCATTGGGATGAATTACTTTATGGAAGTAGCGAAAATGCGGGCGGCAAGGTTGATTTGGGCAAAGATGATGAAGTCCTTCTCTCCAAACAACGAAAAATCATTAGCGCTACGTACACATTCACAAACATCTGGCTGGAGTTTGACCGAGCAAGATCCGTTTAATAATGTCACTCGCACTTTAATCGAAGCACATGCAGCGGCAATGGGGCATACCCAATCCCTGCATACTAACGCCTTGGATGAAGCAATTGCCTTGCCAACGGATTTTTCTGCGCGGATTGCTCGTAACACGCAATTGTTTTTACAAGAGGAAACAGGGATTACCAATGTTATTGATCCGTGGGCAGGTTCTTACTACGTTGAGAAATTAACAGATGAATTGGTTAATCGAGCTTGGACCCATATCGAAGAAATAGAAAGTCTTGGTGGCATGGCCAAAGCGATTGAAACCGGCCTGCCAAAGATGAGAATTGAAGAGGCTGCAGCCAAAAGACAGGCACAAATTGATTCAGGCAAAGAAACAATTATCGGTGTTAACCGGTATCGATTAGAAAAAGAAGAAGCGATTGATATTTTAGATATTGATAATACTGCTGTTCGTTTAAAACAAATCGAAAAATTAAATGCTTTAAAAGCTGGGCGAGATGTCCAGAAGGTAAAAGAAACGCTAACTGCGTTAACGAAAGCGGCGGAAACTGGAGAACAGAACTTATTAGAATTAGCCGTACAAGCAGCAAGGGCGAGAGCGACACTTGGGGAAATATCCGATGCGATTGAACAGGTTGCGAGCCGACATAAGGCCGTGATTCGTTCAATCAGCGGTGTGTATAGTACTGCTTTTAGCAATGAGGAAGAAATAATTCAAGTAAAAAAAATGACAGATGAATTCCTTGAAAATGAGGGGAGAAGACCAAGAATACTGATTGCGAAAATGGGTCAGGATGGTCATGACCGCGGGGCCAAAGTAATTGCTACAGCCTTCGCTGACCTTGGATTTGATGTGGATATTGGACCATTATTTCAAACTCCAGAAGAAACAGCGATGCAAGCTGTTGAAAACGATGTTCATGTTATTGGAATGAGTTCGCTTGCTGCAGGTCATAAAACGCTTCTCCCACAATTGGTCGAGGAATTAAAAAAACTAGGCAGAGATGATATTTTGGTTGTTATTGGCGGTGTCATCCCAGCCCAGGATTATCAATTTTTAAATGACCATGGTGCTTCTGCCATCTTTGGGCCAGGTACGATTATACCAGTCGCGGCACAAAAGGTAGTCAAAGAGATTTATCGCAAACTCGGTTATGAGGAAGTGGCCCAATAATGGCACCTGATCAAAAGCCGGAATGGAATGATCCGAACCATCCAGAAAATTGTTCAAGTGTGATAAGAAAAGGTCAAGAGCATGAAGGACAAAATGCATCTATTCAACCAAATATCCGCTTTCAAAAACGCAGAATCTCTGAACCGACTGTTGAAGAGCTTTATGAAGGGGTCATAAAAGGAAATAGGAGTCTTTTAGCGAGAGCTATTACCCTTGTTGAGAGCAATGCTGAACAGCATTTTCAAAAAGCACAACAGCTGCTTCAAAAACTTCTTCCTAAAAGTGGTCATTCAATCCGCATAGGAATTACGGGTGTTCCTGGTGCAGGTAAAAGTACATTTATTGAGACATTTGGTACGTATCTTTGCAGTTTAGGGCATCGGGTCGCAGTGTTAGCGATTGATCCTAGCTCGAGCATTAGCGGCGGAAGTATCCTTGGTGACAAAACCAGAATGGAGCAGTTATCAAGGAACCCGCAAGCCTTTATCCGTCCTTCCCCTACCGCAGGAAAACTAGGCGGGGTTCATCGGAAGACAAGAGAGGCCATGTTAATTTGTGAGGCTGCAGGTTTTGATGTCATCTTAATCGAAACAGTTGGTGTTGGGCAAAGTGAAGTCATTATCAGAGATATGGTCGATTTTTTCATGCTGTTAGTCCTTACTGGTGCGGGTGATGAATTGCAAGGGATGAAAAAAGGGATTATGGAATTAGCTGATGCCGTACTTGTTCATAAAGCAGATGGAACGAACAAACAGATAGCGGAGCAAACGAAAAATGAGTATAATCGTATCCTTCACTTTCTCCATCCAGCTACAAAAGGGTGGGCTACAAAAGCCTATACATGTTCTTCTTTGACCCAAGAGGGTATTAGCGATGTATGGAATGTCATACAATCCTTTGAACAAAAGGGGAAAACATCAGGGGTGCTAATCGAAAGAAGAAAAGCCCAAGCTAAGGAATGGCTCTATTCGCTGATTACCGACCAACTTCAATTTCATTTTTTTCATCACAATGGAGTTAAAGATGCCCTCCCTAAGTTAGAAAATGAAGTTATTGCAGGAGAAAAAACGGTGGCTACGGCTGTTGATGCGTTATTTAATATCTATTTAGGATAGAAGAGTGAAACGGCCATTAAATTTCTTCAAAAGAAATAAGATTCTACATTTGAAAAAAACATATTTTTACTGTTAATATGTAGATATAGGCATAAATCTAAGGAGTGAATTTAATGAGCATGGATTTTAATTTCTTTATGAATGATGTTGTTAAACAGGCACGTCAAGAAATCGTGTCTGCTGGATATAAAGAACTGATAACACCTGAGGAAGTGGAAGCAGCCCTTGAACAAAAAGGGACTACTTTAGTGATGATTAATTCTGTCTGTGGTTGTGCTGGCGGCATTGCACGTCCTGCAGCAGCACATGCCCTTCATTTTGATAAACGCCCTGATCAGCTTGTCACTGTTTTTGCAGGACAGGACAAGGAAGCAACTGAAAAGGCACGAAGCTATTTCACTGGCTATCCGCCATCCTCTCCATCATTTGCCCTCTTAAAGGACGGTAAGATTGTATCAATGGTGGAAAGACATCAAATTGAAGGCTATGATCCAGCAACAGTCGTTGCAAAACTTCAAAAAGAGTTTGATGAATATTGCGAAGAAGTTTAATAAAGGCTATTTTTGCATAGATAGTTGTTTTTCGTATAATTTCATCAACCCGTATAACTAGGTGCTTCGTGGCATCTTTTCGTTAGAACCTTTGCGGAAATTGCCTAGAAAGTTAGTAAATG
>NZ_JBALOS010000071.1:0-15269 GCF_036962765.1 Neobacillus drentensis | reverse complement strand
AAGGCAAGCATTCACTATCATTTTGAAAAAATAGAAGATTTCGGAGTTGCCGTTACCGATAAATCAGTAGCTTATACATTTCTGTCATGGATAGAAGGTACTTTGCAAGATTAACGCATGTTAGTAAAGGATGTATGATCTCAAGTTCTGAATCAAATAAACCGTCTTTTTAAAAATTAAAAGGCGGTTTTTCTAGGAATATAACTTACCAACTAGTAAGTAAAATAAAATTGAGAAAGTAGGAATTTCTAAAATGAAAAGAATGCTTTGGGTTTATCTTATAATGTCCTGCTGTGCAACATTTATTACACCGTTATTTCCTTTGTACAGTGAACATTATCAATTGAATAGTCTGCAAATTACGATTTTGTTTGCCGTTTATGCCGCTATCCTACTGCCGACCCTGTTTGTTGTAGGAGCCAAAGGGAGCGCCTGGGGATTGAAGAGGGTGCTTCGCAGCAGTATATGGATTTCTATTGCCTCTACATTGCTCTTTCTAGGCAGTTTTGATGTTTGGATGCTCTATGCTGCAAGAATATTGGAAGGTATTGCATATGGCTCTTTTACAGGTACTGCCGCTGCATTTTTAATAAAACAAATCTCTCCTAATAAAGTAAGTACAGCTATTAAGTTATCAGGAGCAACGGTACTCATCGGATTTGGCCTAGGTCCAGCTATTGCTGGTTTAATTTTGCAATATTTACATCTGCAGCCGCTTAGAGTACCATTCTGGTTTTTACTTGTAATGTTAATTACTTCTTTAGTAATTCTGGAAACTCTTCCTAAGCATGAGGATTCCCTCATGCAGAAACCGGCTAAGACTAAGATATCACTTGGAGTACCTAATAGTATTCGTTCACATTTTTGGTCATTTGCTGCACTGCCGATCTTTACTGTTTTCACAATTCAAGGAATTGCGTTATCCCTAATACCTTCTTTCGTCAGAAATGTCATTCACACTTCAAATCTTGCCTTTTCAGGGATTATAATCTTGTTGCTTCTTGGAGGAGGGGCTTTGGCTCAGTTCGTTCCTTGGCCGAGTCATCCAGTCTCACGGATGCGCTTTGGAATCTTACTACTTGCTATTGGATCATGGGGCATTGTATTTTCTGGTCTGACAGCGAATTTATTTTTGGTATGGGCCAGCATATTCATTCAAGCAATTGGCGGTGGGTGGACGTTTCAAGTTGCTTTAAGGTTTGCCAGCCAGTTGCCGAAACCGGAAGAACGTCCGCGAGTCATTTCGGCATTTTATTTATGCGCCTACTCCGGATTCATAATTCCTCCTATTGGAGTCGGAGTGCTGACTCAATTTTTTAGCTTGAACTTCTCATTGATTATTCTAAATTTGTTTGCTGCGGTAATTGTTATCTATGTGTTGATTTATTCAATCAGATTTAATCGTTATTATTCTAAATACTCTAAAGTTGCATCAACAGAGAAATCCATGCAAGATTTTATAAATTGTCACAATAAAATGGAAGTAATGCTGGAAATTTTAAGAGAGAATGTAAAAATCCACGGTTCAGAGAGCATACAAGCCCAAATTGCGAATGAAAATTTCCAAGCAGCGAATCAAATATTACAGTTACTAAATGAATTCACTAAAATAGAATTCAATTCAAATGCGGAGCAAATTATGGAATCTTCAAAATCACTAGTTGTAAATATAAAGGAAAATTTCGGGAGGAAATATTAAAGAGCAACAAATTATTAAATTCAAAAAGCAAAAAGTTATTGATCGATCGCTGTCAAGTTTTGTCATCAAAGCGGAGGAGCGGATCTGAATAAATAAAAAGGGAGAAATGATTACGATGAGTAAAGTATGGTTTATTACAGGAACTTCGTCAGGATTCGGACGGCAATTTGTGCAGCAGCTGCTTCAAGCAGGAGACAAAGTGGTCGCAACGGCACGCAAACTTGAATCTATTCAGGATTTTAAAGAACTGGCACCGGATCGTGTTCACCTATCAGCTTTGGACGTGACAAATAAGGCGCAAATTCAATCCGCCGTTCAAGAAGCCGTTGACGTTTTCGGGAAAATCGATATTGTGGTGAATAATGCCGGATACGGACTGTTCGGAATGATGGAGGAGTATTCGGATGAACAAATCCGGAAGCAGTTCGACGTCAACGTGTTCGGTGTACTAGATGTCATCCGAGCAACACTCCCCGTCTTTAAACGTCAAGGATCGGGCCATTACGTTAATTTTTCATCCTTCTTCGGAACTTGGTCCATGCCTCCGTACAGTATATACGCTGCATCCAAGTTTGCAGTTGAAGGCTTCTCCGAAGCGTTCGCGCAAGAGTTCGCAGGTTTCGGGATCAAGACGACAATCGTGGAGCCTTCCGTGTACGCAACAGAGTTTTTTGGCGAATCGATGCAGCATACCGAGAAGAAACAAGAATATGCTCCGCTATATGAAGCATACAAGAAAGGTATGTCGAACATCAAGACCGGCGACCCAGCAAAAGCAGTGGAACTGATTATTTCCGTTATAAAAAGTGACAATTCGCCGCTTCGTTTGGCAGTTGGATCTCAAGCTGCATATACGATTCGCGAAGCTTATACCAAACGGCTTGAAGAAGTCAACACATGGTTTGAGCGTTCGACTGAAGCTGACTAATTGAATAAAAGGCTGAAAACACAAGCGGCGGTCTTAGACTTTCTTTTTAGGGTCATTTACCCGTCGCTGTTTCTTTGTTATGGATCATTCTAAAAACATTAATTTCGTGAGACAACACCTTATGTTTCGACCAATGCCGCGAACGATTGGTAATGAATTAATCATTGCAATAATACTCAATACTTACCTACTAGTAGATTAATGCCACCAAAAGGCAGTAACATTGAAAGTAGAACACAAACGTTAGCCCGCATATTACATGCTATTGAAAAATACTGCTACTATTTATTACGGGCGGATGGGGGTTCAGACATACATGGGGATCGTTTAATAAAAAATTTAAGGATGGTTAAAATGTCAAACTTACAATTCGCTGAATTATGCGTAAAACGTGCCGGCCTCACAAGAAACCTGCCAAAAGGAAAAGAAGATCTTCAATGGGTTTCCAATACTGCTACTTTAATTTATGGAGAAAAAGACGCAGTTTTAGTGGATACTTTTACTACAATTGAACAAAACCAAAAATTGATTGATTGGATAAAGTCTTTTGATCGTAACTTGAAATATGTCTATATCACGCATGGTCACGGGGATCATTTCTTTGGAATCAAACAAATAAAAGAGGCATTTCCAAATGTCAAAGCACTAGCAACAAAAGGATCTGTTGAAGTGAGTTATATACAAGGAAGTCCAAAACAAATTGAAAGTTTTTGGGGGGAATTATTCCCTAATCAAATTCCTCAACCCCAAGTTTTTCCTGAGGGAATCGATTCAAATTCTTTTGAACTTGAAGGACATAGGTTAGAAATTATTGAAGCTGGATTTACGGATACAGCAAATACAACATTATTATGGATTCCAGATATTGAATTACTGGTAGCAGGTGATGTTGTTTACAACGGAATCCATCAGCATCTAGCTGAAACAACAGAGAGTTCTCGACTTGAATGGATCCTAGCGATCGATGGCTTGAAAGAATTAAATTCTAAATTTGTTATTGCGGGTCATAAAGTCCCTGAAAATGATAATAACCCAAAAATTTTGGATGAAACTAAACAATATCTGTTAGACTTTATTCGTTTGGATAAAGAAACAGACAACGTTTTAGATTTATACAATGCAATGCTTGATCTTTATCCAAATCGAGTAAACCCTGGAGCGCTTTGGGGTTCAGCAAATGCTGTCAAAGCTTAATTAAAAGGGATCTTCGTTAGTTTTAAAAGCACATTAGCTGTACAATGGCGGTCATAAAAAGAGCCTTTATTTTAAATAAGCTTACAAAGCTCTAGAACCCTTTATTTTGTAAACTAATACTTTCAAACTATTAAATATGATTGAGATGGATAAATCGACAAGAAGTGACTGGGAAACCGCATTGGCAAATAAGTTTCAAGCTGCATATCCCGAAGTCTTCGCAGAAGATGTAATGTTCGAAGCCACAGCTGATACCGGGAGGACATTTTGACCCGTACACGCAATATTTCGACCAATCGAACAGCGCAGCCATGGAATGGTTCAAGACACATTTGCACGATTGGCAGTAATTTTCAATGAAACTATTTTTCCATTTTATCGCGCTAATTCGCTCGTACAGATTTAATCGTTATTATTCTAGAGTTACATCACAATAATCACGTCATGGGTTTTATTATAAAAATAAGATTTTATAAAAAGGGGAGTGACAACATGTATGAACGGTTTTTGGTTCCAGTTGACGGTTCCGAACATTCCAAACATGCACTGAAATCGGCTAAATGGTTGGCGCAAAACATTGGGATAAATGCCCGTATAACGCTACTTCATATTATTCCTAGTAACAATATTAATGCAGTTGCTTACGGAGTGGATATTGAACAATTGCAAGTAGAGGAAGTTAGGAGGATTTTAGAAGAATCCGCACAAGTCCTTTCAGGGTCATCTATACAATATGATAGCGAATACCATATTGGAGATCCTGCAGAAATGATATGCAAGAAGGCAAAAGAAGGAGATTACGACATGATCGTAATGGGCAGCAGGGGACTTAGCCTCTTTTCAGAACTGCTCGTGGGAAGTGTAAGCCATAAAGTGGTCCAGCATGCGCATTGTGGTGTAATGATTGTAAAGTAAATATGAGGTGATTTATTAAAGCTCATTTTCATTAACGAATCATCTTTCAACTTAAGGAGGAGAATATGAACAACCTACTTGCAAAAATTATTGACGCGCACGGCGGAATTGACCGATGGGAAAAATTTAGTTCACTGACTGCCACGATCGTCACTGGTGGCGGTTTATGGGCAATGAAAGGGCTCGTACAAGATTCCAATCCTCGTGAGATGACGGTCGCGCTACATTCGGAAATCGCATCTGTTACTCCCTTTGGTCAACCGGATTGGCGTACTGCCTTTACCCCCAATCGTATCGCGATTGAGACCCTCTCTGGGGAAACCGTCCGCGAGAAATACGATCCTAGGACCTTGTTTGCTAACCATACGATGAACACACCGTGGGACCCGCTTCATCGAGCATATTTCAACGGGTACGCAATGTGGACATACCTGACAACGCCTTTTTTTATGGTCATGCCAGGATTCGAGGTCAGTGAAATCCCCCCATTGCAAGAGGGCAACGGGCTCTGGCACGGTTTGCGTGTACGGTTTCCCGAACACGTCGCCAGTCATAGCAAGGAGCAAGACTTCTACTTTGGCGATGATTTACTACTACGCAGGCACGACTACCATGTCGATGTTTCAGGTGGCTTTCCAGCGGCGCAATATGTCTACGACTTCATTGAGATCGAAGGGCTTCGTTTCCCGACAAAACGCCGCGCATATCTTCGTGGACCCAATTTGGAGCCAGTTAAGGATCTGCTGCTAGTCTCGATTGATCTCAGCAACTTGCGGTTCAACCCGTGAAGCCATTGACGTCATCATTCCGGGAGCAAAAAGGGCAGAACAAGTCTTGCAAAATCTGAAAACACTAGAAGTCCATTTAACGAATGAAGAAATCCAAGGTATTGACCGATTTTTTCCTAAAATATGATGGCATTTGAAAGCACTCATCTGAGTGCTTTTTCTATTGCTTTTTAAGACAATAGGCATCCGCTATATTTACACAATTTGTCAAATATCAATGATTTTTTTGTATTTTACATTACAAAATTTCAAATTAATCAATGAGTTTTGTTAAGAACGACAGGACTTTCAATCGGTTTCATTTTCAGCCAAGTCCTCTATCGATTTATCAAGTTTTGCCAGATGCTCTTGGTATTGAAGAGGCTTATGACCATCGAGTTCCCGAAAGCTGCAATAGACGAAAATCGTAAGCATACACGGCAAGCCGGGGTCTCAGTCATTTTACCGATGAAGTGGCGGGATGAAATCAGCCTAATCTTGACACTTACCTACTAGTAAGTTAATATATAATCATGGAGAACAGGAAAACACAAATTATCGATCTGGCACTGAAACTAATTCGTGAAAAAGGCTATGTAGCCATTAGCTATGATGATTTATCCAAACGATTGGGTGTGACGAAAGGTAGCATCCATTATCATTTTGAAAAAAAGGAGGATTTGGGAGTTGCCGTTACTGATCTGGTGCTTCAAAATTTGCAGGACTTTTTATCCTTCATTACGAATTCTAAGCTGACTGTTGAAGAAAAGATCAAGCATTTTTTAGAGAGACAAATTGTCTTAAGCGACGGTGGGATATGCCCCGTTTCATCTCTCCAGTCAGATTATGAATCCCTTCCTGAAAAAGTAAGGCAAAAAGTACGAGAAATCAGTCAGTTAGAAATAACGATTATTAAAAATATTCTTAAGGTAACACTGGTAGAAAGGGGAGCCGAAGAAATTGAATCATTAGCTTTTGCCATCGTGTCATGTATGAAAGGAACAATACAATACGGACGGGTACTGGGAAAGGAGATATTGCAGCAAGCAATGAATGAAATATACCGCCTTTTAAAAGGTTAAAAAGCTTTTTGAAACTGATTTATTTTTGGAAGATACTTACCTACTAATAGGTAAAAAAAGGGTTCACCCCATGGCAAACTTGGCCCTTTTTTCATTATATTCATCCGATTGTGTGTGCCCTATCGCAGCATTATTGGCAGATTATAATTATTTGCCTATACTCATGCAACAGAAAGTAAAACGTCTATGTCAAATCGAAATAGATTTTCTATCAGAATTGCTTAAGGACATCAAAAAGGAATGGCGCATTCAAAATACTGACGATCTGTAAGCATTAGCAGTTTTTCTCATTTCAAGCATCAAGGGCGGATTACAATGTAAACGTGTATTAAGAGATGGTTTCTTGTCTAAAATATTTGAACAACTTAAAGATCTTTTGAAGTAGTTATGCGAAAAAGGAATGACAGGAGAGTGTTTTTGATGGCACGAAGAGTTGTCGTAACAGGATATGGAGTGGTTTCACCGTTAGGAAATACAATTGAAGCGTTCTGGAAGAACATTAAAGAAGGTAATTCAGGCATCAAAAAAATTGAATCTGATGACTATAACAATATTAACACCAAAATTGCAGGTTATATTACCGACTTTGCCGCAGAGCAATATATGGATAAAAAAGAACAGGAGAAATATGACTTATTCATACAGTATGCTGTTGCTGCTGCTCAACAAGCTTTAGAACAGGCGAATCTAGATTTACAAAATGTTAATAAGGATCGATTAGGGGTTTATATTGGTTCCGGTATTGGAGGAATTAATACTACATTAGAAAATCATAAAGCATTTCTTGAAAGGGGACCAAGAAAAGTTTCTCCATTTATGGTTCCAATGATGATCAGTAATATGGCGTCAGGAATAATATCTATCAAAACAGGTTTTAAAGGACCTAGCTTTTCACCTGTTTCTGCTTGTGCAACAGGGAATCAAGCAATTGGAGAAGCTTTTTTAAATATTAGACATGGTTATGCTGATGGCATATTAGCTGGAGGGGCTGAAGCTCCTATTAATCCACTAGCTTTTGCTGGATTCTCAAGAATGAGAGCAATGTCTATTCTTAATGATTTTCCAGAAAAGGCAAGTCGCCCATTTGACAAAGGGCGTGATGGCTTTGTCATGTCTGAAGGAGCGGGTGTTTTATTCCTGGAAGAATATGAACATGCGAAGGAAAGAGGAGCGACAATTTTAGGAGAAATCGTAGGTTATGGCTCCACAACAGATGCATACCATATTACTTCCCCTGACTACAATGGGGCCGCAAATGCCATGAAATTGGCTTTAGATATGGGGAATATTGGATTGACGGATGTGGATTATATAAATGCACATGGTACAAGTACCCCTGAAGGAGATAAATCAGAGACCAAAGCGATTAAAAGTGTTTTCGGTACTCATGCTTATAACTTAAAGGTAAGTTCCACAAAATCAATGACTGGGCACCTTTTTGGAGCAGCAGGTGGGATTGAGGCTGTAATAACCCTCAAAAGTATCATGGAAGATATAGCTCCTCCAACTATTAATTTTGAAATACCAGATGAAGAGTGTGATTTAGATTATGTTCCAAACCATGCAGTTAACATGAAAATAAACTATGCTATTTCTAATGGTTTTGGTTTTGGAGGACACAATGCAGTGTTGGCATTTAAGAAATTTTCGATATAAAGTGAACGGAAGAAAAGGAATAATCGATAGGTGATGAAGGAGCAAATGTAAACCAACCAATGAAATTTTTTTAAAAAAGGAAGTTTAATATGTTTAAATTAATTTCAACAGGAATTTGTTGTATTGTCGTTACTATTACACTAGCCGGTTTTTCGCTATCTATGTATAATACTGCTAAGCAAAATTCCCTAGTGGAGAAACAGCATAAAGGGAAGCTAGTCAATGAGCAAAAGCAAGCCCATTATAATTTTCAAAATAATCGTACAGTGGTTGTTTCAAATCCTGAAAGCATTCCCGTGCTGGTGAACAAACAAAATAAACTGCCTGCCGGCTATGTGCCCAAGGACCTTGTTTTTACCCAAATACCGTTTGTTCCTTCGCCGGCTGATTCAGAAAAACACGAAATGAGAAATGAAGCTGCAGCTGCTATAAAAAAACTTTTTGATGCTGCGAAAGCACAGGGTGTGAATTTATTAGGAGTTTCGGCTTACAGATCGGAAAAGACACAAAATTCTCTTTTTAATACTTATGTTAACAGGGATGGTTATCTAAAAGCGAGAACCTATAGCGCCCTTCCCGGGACAAGCGAGCATGAAACTGGACTAGCCATCGATGTGACAGAAGGAGATGGCAAATGCGCGGCAGTTGATTGCTTCAGTGACAGTACTGAGGCCAAATGGCTGCAGGAGCATGCAGCGGATTACGGTTTCATCATCCGCTATCCAAAAGGGAAAGAAGCCGTTACAGGCTATCAATATGAATCATGGCATCTTCGTTATGTCGGCAAAAAACTCGCAAAGGAAATCACGAGCCAAGGCATTACACTAGAAGAATACTACAATGCTGCTAAAGTAAATAACTAAATATTAAATTAGCGGCAGTTGGATTAAGTACTATCCATTCATAAGGAACACGGCGGTGAATATGGTTTAGGTCTAATACTCAAAAGAAATGTTCAACACTGTTGCAGGCAAATAATTGAGACAAGAAAATACCTTCCTATCAAAATGATAGGAAGGCTTTTCTTACATTTGCGAAATATAATAACAACATTGAGGTTATAAACCAAGTACTCTAATTAAATAAGAAAATAAAGACAATATTTTGAAAACGTTACCTTTTGATTTTTGTTTTTTATCAACTGCGAATAGGCGTTGAACTAGGCGATAGAGAGAAGGGGAGTTATGGAATTAAGGGAATTGGAATACTTTATGGCTATTTGTGAGGAATTACATTTCACAAGGGCAGCAGAAAAATTAGGAATTTCACAACCTGCTTTGAGCCGTCAAATGAGAACCCTTGAAGATAAATTAGGAGTCCGTTTATTTGATCGTTTAGGAAAAAAAATCGCCATTACAGAAGCTGGTGAAATTCTTCTAGAACAATCTGGAAATATATTCTCCAATATAAATAGTGTTTATGAACAAATAGAAGAGCTTCAAAATGTAAAAAAAGGAAAACTAATCATTGGCGCAATGTCGGAAGAATTAAGTCAGCTTGCATCGGAAGTTTTCTTAGAACTTCATCGCAAGTGGCCCCAAGTGCAAACAAAGATCTTAATGTCAGATAACATTGAAGAAAAGGTTTTTAGAAATGAAATTGATATAGCTTTGACACTTATGCCAGTAGAGAATGAAAAGTTAACGAATATCCCTTTATATATTGAAGAATATTTTTTGGCGGTTTCAGATGACCATCCATTGGCAGATAGGGATATAGTGGAGTTGGAAGAGATAAGGGACCTGTCTCTTGTATTATGTCCAATAAACCACACATGCCGAAAGTTAATTGATGCTGCCTTTGCCTCTGTGGGATTTGCCATTCAGCCAATCATCGAATTAACTGAGGTAAAATCTATATTGAGTTTAGTGAAAGCAGGTATTGGAGCAACCATTCTTCCCAGAACGCTTCTCGATTCGGAGAATGATGGAACCCTAAAGGTAATTAAAATAGAAAACCCAGCTATTTGTAAGGAAATTGCCATTGTACATCATAAAGAAAAGTATATTGGATATGCTGCAAGATGTTTTATAGACTTGATGGTTGCTTATGTGGAAAAGACAAAACTGAATGAGAGAGTGTATCCTGAAAATACTTTACTTACTTTCTGAAGAATTTTCTCTTTTTAAAAAACCTTCCCCATTCCATCAAGCGGAATGGGGAAGGGAGTAGAGTAGATTTTGGTCAAAGTGATAATCTTTAACGTTGTTTATTAGGTAATTTTAAACGATGGACACTGCCGCCCTGTGTGCCGACAAACAAATATTCTTCGTCTGGTGATAGTTCAAGGGCAGTCGCATTTCTGTTATCGAGGCTCTCGGATACATTAGTCCATGTTTCCCCGCCGTCCTCACTCATTAGCACACCGCGACCTTGCTTACGGAGATCCTTTTTATTAAAGGAACCAGTGGCTGCATAGACGACTTTAGGGTTACTAGGGGAAACGATGATATCATTGACATATATTTCGAGCTCATCAGCACCCTTTGCTGTTTCTAATGTTTTCCCGCCATCTGTGCTGACATACAAATGGTTTCCTCCGACCACTAAATGGTCCGGATTGTGTGAGTCGATCGCAATCCTGCTTACAGGAACGTTTTGAATTTTTTGGAATGATTGTCCCATGTCTTTGGACAGGAATAGCCCGTCATTTCCGCCTGCCCAAATCCGGTTAGGATCTTTAGGATCACCGGCTAAAGCTATAAACTTGTGTTCTTGCTTAATCTTTTTCCAATTCTCTCCACCATCTTGGCTAATTAACACACCATACTCATTTACGTTTGAATATGTGATCATGATTTGATTTGAGTTGGCTGGGTGAATCTGCATGGCAAGGGCGAATCCTCCATTTTCAAATTTCAAATCCCAGTTTTCCCCACCATCTTTGCTTCGGTATACTTGACTAACCCCAGTCCAACCACTATAGCGTATCTTGTAAGAGACATTTGGTTCTGTTGGGGACGTTGCAATATGATACACTTGTTCTCCATCTCTTCCTTCACCTTCAGCCGCTCCCCACTCGAATGTTGCGGAATCAACCTTGTTTTGAACTGGTAACACTTTCCGGTACGTTCCTGATTCAGTCCCGGCAAGTAACTGGTATCCTTTGGAGTTTCGGGAAATAGCCAGGCCATAAACCGTTGCTCCAGGAATACCGATCCGTTTATATGTTTCACCTTTATCCTGTGTTCCATATATCCCTGCCTGAGTAGAAGAAACATAAACTGGGCGCATCGCTTTAGGAGAAGATTTTGGTCCTAAGGCGAAATCGAGTTCATAGGAGTTATACCCAGGAAGCGGTTTTTTCCAAGTTTCCCATGTTGTTCCGTTATCGTGACTCACCAATATTCCATCATAGCCAGTCCCTACATAAATATCTCCATCCAGAATCTCTAAGTGAGATACATTATTAAATGGTATTTGAGAGTGAGTAAGTTCTTTCCAATCTTTACCTTTGTTATAGGAAGCGTACAATCCGCCACCAAATGTACTGGCAATTAGTATATCTTGATTGCCTACTACATCCTTTGTACTACTAAAAGGCGGCTGAAACAATTTCTCAGATGTAGGCGAACCAGAGAATACATCTTTCAAAACGTATAAACCTTTGTAGCCTGTTGAAAGGTAAAGGTCGTTATTCAAAAGATGTGCGTCAGTAAGATATGGCCACCATCCAGACAGCTTCTCCCAGTTCATTCCTCTGTCCAAGCTGACATAGACTTCGTTCCTCGTAATAGCAACGAGTTTTTGCCCACTTTCATCAATTTGTAAGTCAGAAACCTCTAGATTTGGAAAAGGTAGAGTGTTCCATGTTTTTCCACCGTCTTTGCTGGCTAATATCTTACCTTGATAAGTTGGATCAAAATAGGACCCATTAATAGGCACATATATATTTTTTTCATTAGTGGGATCAACCACTAGAGCCATTGGTGTTCCTCCAGCCACTGGAAAATTTCCAAACTGATGCCAAGTTTCTGCCCCATCATCCGTCCGGAAAATTGAAGGAGTCGTCTGTATTGTTAATGCGCCTGCAGGTAATACCGTCATGCCCTTAGGATTTTTCAGGTCAAAATTCATCAGGCCTGTATTAGAGTAAGGCCCAACAGCTTTCCAGGGTGAAGCGTTTTCCTTAAGGGCTGGTAATTTTTCCAGAAAACTAGAACCTATTATGGTAGCTTCCTCAGTAGAGGAATTTTTGACTTTGGAACTTGCATCAATCCGATATATTCCCACTTCGCTTGTCTGAATGGGCACCCGCCACCAACGATTATGATCTAAGACAGAAGTCACTTCATTTGTTTTTCCGCTTGGAGTTCGTACTGTCACTTTTGGAGCTTGTGACAAATCAACCGGACTATAAATGAAGGCTTCCGTCTGACTTACTGTGGATGCTACTGGATCGGGAGATGCAGTAATTTGGAGATGCCGTACAGTCAACTGGTATGGCTCCCGCAAATGCTGCGATTCGTTTGCGGATTGGATTTTTCCTTCTATCCATCCGGAAATAACCGTATCCTGATCCGGCCGATTCATGTTGATGTTCACATCAACATTGACCTGTTGACCTGGTTCTATATGAATATGGGAAGGATTCACTGTAACGGTTGCCCCGGATTTAGTATCGTCTTTTACTGTGAAATCCATATCAACTGGCTTTTCTCCGTGATTGTTCAAAGATAAGGAAGCGCTTCTATGAATCTCAGAATCTTTTATATCAGCTATTCCCAAATTTAATCCATTAGGAGAGGCGACCACATCGGTTTCCGCTGCAGCCTTTATATCCAGTCTTCCTGCCCCTTGTGTAAGCACATCATATGATGCCAGCGGTTTCGCGGTTTCTTTTAAAGCGCTGGAAATCTCGCTGGCTTTCCATGACGGCTTGAGTTGTTTCAGGAGGGCAGCTGCTCCCGCCACATGAGGGGCTGCCATGCTTGTCCCGCTCAATCTTGTGTAACCGGAATCATCATCTTGTTTCTTGATGTACGTCGAATTGATTTCAACACCTGGAGCGACTAAGTCAGGCTTTGCTCGAAAGTCGGAATTACCACGTGAACTAAAGTTAGCTATTTGATCCGTTACGTCTTTTCCTGTAATCGTGATTTTAACAGGTCCCTTGGCCAAGGTGGACTTTAATTTCCCAGCTTTTGTTTCGTCAATTCTCATCGCGATCAACGATTCCAACCGGCCGTCCATGGATGAACCTGTCAGGAATTCATGTTGTGCTTGTAACTCTCCAGGTAAGTTGGATGTATATTGAGATGGTATAGTTTCTCCTATTTTAAAAACAGGACCATTTTCGAGAGGCTCGAAAAAGAGCGCAGCGTCGGCCCCTTTTTCTTGAGCTGTAATCCCCGCTGTATAGTATTGCTGTGAATCTGCCAATAAAGGCAATTGAATTAGAACAATCTTTCCTTTTACATCTAATCCTTCGTAGTTTTCCACTCCTCCTTCTCCAACGTCTACCAGCTCGCGGGTGGTGGCTCCTTCAGGAGGATTTGCTGTAAATCCAAGGCGGGTAACGGACAAATCCTCTTCAAGCGGGGCAACCATTTTCGCGGCAGGCACTTTGATACCGCTTGCACTAGCACCAACAGCAAGTACTCCCTCTGCAATAGCAGGAGCACCAATCGTTCCATATGCTGGACCTGAATTCCCGGCTGCGGCTACAACAACTACACCGGCATCAACTGCATTTTGGGCGACTTTGGAGAGGGGATCACTGCCATCGCCGGGACCACTTAGACTCATATTAATGACATCTGCCGGGAATGGATTGTCTGGCGAAATAGAAGCTTCTATTCCGGCAATGATATCGGATTCATCTCCTATTCCATTTTCGTTTAGGACTTTAAAGGCTGTTATCGAGGCATCAGGTGCCACGCCGGTCACATTTCCATGCGCCGCAATAATTCCAGCGACATGGGTGCCATGGCCGTCGTCGTCGATCGGATCGTTATCATGATTAACAAAATCATATCCTCCGACAACTTTATGTCCTGGCCCGAATCCCACTCCTAGGTCCGGGTGATCATAGTCCACACCAGTGTCAATCACCGCGACCGTCACTCCCTTTCCTGTAACTCCTTGATTTTCTTGGTCGTGCTTGGACCAAACGTCAGGAGCACCAATCAAAGGAACGCTGTTGGCTAAGTCTGCGTGATATTCCTGATCCGGATAAACCGCTTTTACGCCTGGAAGGGAACGCAGTTCATCCACTTTGTTTTTGGGAATTTGTAATGCCATCCCGTTAAGGGTAAACGTATACTCATGAGACTTGTTGAATGGAATCCTTTTTTCATTTAATGCTTGTAACATTTTGCCGTGTACCTGTTTCAAGCTCTCGGTTTGTTCTTTCAACTTATTTACCGTTGATTTGGAAGCGGCTCCTATCATTTCTGACTTCGGCAGGGCTCGAATCACAGGTGCGCCGTCCATTTCGACAATAACCCGTGTCATTGCTTCATTGGCAGTGATTCCCTGTGCTAAACCGGTTGGAGCTACAAAAGGAAATTTAGCACTGGAGAATACTAGGGTTGAAGTGAAAAGCCAAGTTGCTGTCCTCCCATTAAACCACTGATTTCTTTTTTTCATCTTATGTATCACCTCTAATATGTATTGCATTTAAGGATAGTAAAATTAAACTGTTTTTAACATTGGTAAAATTAAGACTATTCTAAATGCTAAGGTTATTATATGGCGATATTTTTTTTTGGTAAATGACATCCTTGTTATGATAATGATTCATTTCAGTTATCGATAAAGAGTAGAAGGAGGGATTGAATCAATTTTGGATTTATTTGATCCTATAGAAGGTTGGAAGAAGGGAAATAGAATAACGGCAGAAAATATACAAAAAAAACCTATCCTTTTTCTATTAAAGGGTTCCGTTTGGGGGTGCAAAACGATAAATTGACACATGAAATGGCATAAGAACTGACTATGCCATTTTTCTTATTATATAAAGGCTTTTTTAACTTTTTATAGTGAATTGACAACCTAAAGGATGTAATTATTTTATAGGACAATGT
>NZ_JBALOS010000070.1:15684-23380 GCF_036962765.1 Neobacillus drentensis | reverse complement strand
AAATAATAAAACGTTTAGTTTTACGAAAAAATAAATAACTAAATTTTCCCAACGCCATGACATACCTAGCGTTGGTTTTTTTAATAGAATAGAATATTTCTGCTGGTGCCTGACACCCTGACTCTTACTTTTTTCCCAATTTATCCTAATAGATTTAACATGTTATGATTATTTTGAAAATTCTATACAAAAAGAAATTAGGAGGCGGTTGGCTTGAAAAAGAGAACATCACTTGTATTAGCATTGGGATTAACGATAGGGTCTGTGCTCCCGATTACGGCTGCAGCAAAAACGATTCCGTACAATGTTACGGTTAAGAAAGATGCGGCGCAATTTGGTCAGAACGCTAAGGTTTATTGGAAACAAGGGCAAAAGGTGCCATCCTTTGTCCATGGAAAGCTATCAACAAAAGCATATAAAGATAAAGATGCAGTGAAACAATTTTTAAAAGAAAATAAAGAGTTATATCAATTAGATACTGCTAAAGATTTAACATTACTAGATGTTCAGACGGATGAACTTGGCAGCAAGCACTATAATTTTGTTCAATCCATTCAAGGGATTCCAGTTGATGGGGCAAAGTTTAAGGTCCACACTGATAAAAATGGAATCGTTACCGCAGTGAATGGAGATGTGTTCCCAGAGGCATCCTCTAATTTCAAAGGGGCCTTGAAAGCACAGCTATCGAAGGGTGCTGCCATTGATAAGGCCTGGAAATCTATTAAAGTAACGAAAGCGGAAACCTTAACGAATGCCGAAGCTGGTCCTACTGGTAAAAAGGTAGAGGATACGGTGGAAAAGGCAGAATTAGTGGTATATAAAAACGGAGATCAATTTAATTTGGCTTACAAAACAAATCTTCAATTTATTCAGCCATATCCTGCCAACTGGGTCGTCTATGTGGATGCCGTAAATGGTAATATCTTAAAATTCTATAATGCTGTCGCTGATGGAACTGGGGTCGGTGTTTTAGGGGATACGAAAACACTTAACACCTATTATTCAAGTGGAACATATTATTTATATGATATTACCAAGCCGATGACGGGTGTTATTGAAACAAGAACGGCAGGAAATACATCTCGTTTACCTGGTAATTATTCTGTTGATGCTGATAATAATTTCAACGCTACGTCACAGCGAGCAGATGTCGACGCGCACTACTATGCTGGTGCTGTCTATGATTATTATAAGAATACGTTTAATAGAAATAGTTTTGATAATAATGGTGCTACTCTTCGCTCCACTGTCCACTATGGTAGAAATTACAACAATGCTTTCTGGAACGGGGCACAAATGGTTTATGGAGATGGCGATGGGACAACCTTCCGTTCATTGTCAGGTGCACTTGATGTCGTTGCCCATGAATTGACACATGCGGTTACAGAAAGAACAGCAGGGTTGGAATATCAATATCAATCAGGTGCCTTAAATGAGTCCATTTCTGATACGTTCGGAGTATTCCTTGATAAAGGGGATTATTTAATTGGGGAAGATGTGTATACACCAAATACTTCCGGAGATGCTCTTCGAAGTCTTTCAAACCCTGGTCTTTATGGACAGCCAGAGAATATGAGTGGCTATGTAAATACAACGTCTGATAATGGTGGAGTTCACACGAACAGTGGTATTCCGAACAAAGCAGCTTATTTAACGATTTCAAGTCTGGGAACAGCCGTCGCTGAAAAGATCTACTATCGTGCACTTACGGTCTATCTGACTCCGACAAGTAACTTTAGCGGTGCACGTGCCGCTCTCCTTGCAGCCGCAGCTGATTTGTATGGCTCTGGCAGCACACAATACAATGCTGTTAAATCTGCTTGGACACAAGTAGGGGTAAACTAAGAAAATGTAGTAGGTCAGCCATCATAAAATGTGATGGCTGACCTTTTTTCTGGGTAAAAAAAAATAGATTGGTGTCAGGCACCAATCCAAAAATGGGAAGTTTTAAGAAATGAGTTCTTTAACCATTTCCGTATTAACTTGACTTAATCATATGAAAAACTTGTGTTGAAATTAGGTGGAACTTGTGTGGAAGTTGTGAAGATTTTTAGTGGAGAAATGTAAAAATGCTCCGCTAATTTGTGTGGCTGAAATATAGTTTTGCATAAGGATTAGCACCACAACATATTTTTAATTACTAGAAAAGAGGGATGGATATGGACAGGTATCATATTAGACAGGGAGTTAAAAAAGAGGAGGATTTTTTATGGGAGATGTTGTATCAAGCAATTTTCACTCCTGAGGGCGATCAGCGGCCTTCGCGAGATATACTTAATGAACCACATATTGCCCAATCATTGATAGGCTGGGGAAGAAAAGGCGATACATCCTTAATTGCGACAACCTCGACTGACACACCAATTGGCGCTGTCTGGATCCGACTATTCAATGATACCAATAAAACATATGGTTATATTGATGAGAATACCCCACTATTAGGAATGGCCCTTCTTCCAGATTACAGAGGAAAAGGAATAGGGACATCTCTTCTTAGCGAGATGTTAAAGGCAGCCAAACAAATGGGCTTTAGCAGGGTTTCATTAAGCGTGGACCCTAACAATAAGGCGCTCCAATTATATACTAAAATGGGCTTTAAAAAGGTAGGCGTGGATGGGACTTCTTGGAATATGGTGGTAACGCTATAACTTAAGATGTTGCAGTTTCCACTAGTTACATCTTTGGTTGCATTTATCGCTCATATTAAGTGTTCAGGGTGTTGTTAATTCGTTTCTTGTAATATAATAAGAGGGAGATGTTCACGAAATTGTCAAAATCACCATTTTATTATTTTACATAAATTTTTCAGTTTCAGGGGGATGACATATGATCAGAGCGGCTATTGCTGGTGTAGTGGGTTTTGTGCTTATTTTTATCGAATCAACTATTGTCATGAAACTAAAAGGCCTTGAAACTATTGAATTTGGCGGCATATCCCCGTTCATTAATGTCTGGGCGATGAACTTCTTTTTCGTGTTTGCCATTCTTACACAGGTATCAAATTGGTACTTGAACAAGGAAGGCTTGGAAGAAGATAATAGCTTTTAAGAATCACTTAAAAATTAATAAAGCGGCTCAATCTAGAGGGATGCTCTAGATTGAGCCGCTTTTTTTGTTTACATTAGGCGTTTTGTTTAATTGGCTTTTTTAAAGTGGTTTTACGAATAAATGGGATTACCCAACGGTCAAGACCGATACGGCCGGCATTAAAACCAGAGAACAGGATAATAGCTCCGATGAATAGGTCTGTTGGGATATGAGATACGGTTCCTGCTAAGAAAAACGCGAAGTTCATCACAAGACCAAAGAACATTGCAGCTGTTGTTAAGCAGCCAAGAATAAGTCCAAGTCCTACTAAAAATTCACCTAAAGGAACAATTGTATTAAAAATATCGACGTTTGGTAATGCGAAGTGCTGTAAGAAATCTACGTACCAGCCATAAACGACGCTGCCATCCGGACCTTTTACTGGATTAGCAATTACTCCTTTTAAAAATCCAGTAGCATCGAACCCGCCTGTTAATTTGTGGAATCCTGCTGTTAACCAAGAATAACCGATATAAAGTCGAAGGACTGTTAAAATTCCTGCGGCAACTTTGTTTTCTCTTAACCAATTTACTACCATGTGAACCACTCCTTGTTTAATAAAATTTTTATTCGTTATCTACATTTTTACTATACCAAACTTATTTTGAAATCAGGGTAAATTGTTCACTATTTCACATATTTGTAAAAAAGTTTTGAACAAATTTCAAACAAACGATCTTTTTTCAATTCACAGGAGTGTTTTTGTACATTATCGGCGTTATGAAAGACAGTTCCCAGCATTCGAAGCGAGATTTGTCTATCAACGGTGTTATGAAAGACAAATGCTTAGTATTCGAAGCGAGATTTGTCCATCATCGGTGTTATGAAAGACAAATGCTTAGTATTCGAAGTGAGATTTGTCCATCACCGGTGTTATAAAGGACAAATTCTCAGCATACGAAGTGAGTTTTGTCCTTCATCGGTGTTATGAAAGACAAATGCTTAGTATTCGAAGTGAGATTTGTCCATCATCGGTGTTATGAAAGACAAATGCTTAGTATTCGAAGTGAGATTTGTCCATCATCTACTTCATGAAAGACATTACCTCCGTTTTCCAAGCAAGTTTGGACCTTCAGACCAACTGTTTACACAGAAGCCCACTAAAAAAGGATTCATTTTCCCCTTTTTTTATTAAAATGAATATATAGAATTTTTAGTAAATATCGAGATTATGCTCAAGCAGCAGCTCTAAAATCATTTCCATATCCATTTAAGGAAGATGTGTAGCGATACTCCAACCTGTTAGAGGCATTGCTTGAAGCGGGCATCAAGGCATCTTATTTCTGCCGAGTTGGACGGTGCGGAACCTGTGAACTTAACGTGCTAGTGGGGGGAAATTGATCATTATGATTCCTTCTTAACTGAGGAACAAAAAGGTTCACAAAAGAGTATATTAGCATGTGTTTCGCGGGCTAAATCAGAGAAAATTGTTATCGATATATAAAAAAATGCTTGGAGAAGCTCCAAGCATTTTTACGTAAATAGGAAAAAGCTTACCCTAAATATTTTTCTAAAGGCTTCCAATAATTTTCGCCCCATCCAGCCGCAAGATGTACTTCTTCAGCTTCAGGAAAACCGATGTGATCGAAAACCAAAAGGGTATTAGAGTCTTGTTCTTTAAGTTCAAACTTCGCGATAGAATAAACCCCTTCAGGCCAGTTCGCTACACGCCAAGCTTGAACAATTCGTACTCCTGGAACAAGTTCAATGTTTCTTCCAAGAATCATACCGCCAAAGCAAGAAAAAGTCCCGCCAGCTTCAGGGCTGATTTCAACCGGAGCCCCTCCCGTAACTTCACTAAATTGTTTAGAATCTGTGAGCGCTTCATATACTCGTCCAGGGCTTGCGTTGAATACTACTTCCTGATGAATGATATTAGACATTTTTATTCCTCCCATTTTATTAAGCAGATGCTAACTGCTTATCTTTATTTTTTAACCATTCTTCCAGCATCTCAACGTTCATGCTTTTCAACATGTCCGCATGATCTTGAATGGCATGGTGCCACATAACCGCCTCAACTTTATAGCGGTCGGTGTTTTCTACAGTAAATCAACAGTTACAAGATAATTTAGTCATTTTTTTCTCTCTCCCTAATAAATTATTTTTATTTAAGTTGATTAGAGCGAAAGAAGTTCGCTTTCAGTGGGCGGTCCGGGAGCCTCCTCGGTGCTTTACACGCCTGCGGGGTCTCCCGTATCCTGCAATTCCCGCGGGAGTCCTGCTGTATCCGCGTCCAATCAACCATGAGTTTTACCGTTTTATTACATTAATGCATTGCTACAACGGACCAAGGGTCTACGCCGGGGTCTCTGCCTTCAGCAAAATCTTTGATGCGCGGCATGTAATGTGACCAGCCTTGTTGGTGTGAAGGGATTTCTTCCACTGGGAGGTCATAATGAGTTAATACTAGGTTTGTCCCATTTTCTTTCGGAGTCAATTTGAATTCCACTTTACTTGAGCCGGGCGGCACGAGCTTGGATTTTTCCCAGCCCCATGACATGACAATTTTTTCATAAGGAACAATTTCAACATATTCGCCCATGGCAATATCGCTGCCATTCACATCAATTCGATATTTACCGCCGATTTTAGGCTCGAGCAGGATCTGTCTTCCCATCCAGCGGACCATTTTGTCTGCATCCGTAAAGAATGAAAATAATGTTTCCGGACGGGCTTCAATAAAGATTTCTTTGGTGATTACGTCATTATTGGTCTGATTCACGATTAATTCTCCTTTCTTCCTCTTCTGCAGCTTCTTTTAAACGAAGTAAACTATCATCCCAAAAACGGTCAATATACTGCTTTAATTCTGAAAAACCGTCCCTTCTGATACCGTAGTACCGTTTTGTTCCGTCCCTCCGAACCACTACAAGGCCAGATTGTTCGAGAACTTTGAGATGCTGAGAAACTGCAGGAGCTGAGATGTCAAAATGGGAGGCAATCGCGCTGGAGGTAAGCTCTCCATCGCGAACAAGATATAGAATATCTCGACGTCTAGGCTCTGCCAAAGCATGTAGGACTTTTTCAATCATGTTGTTATTTTAGCGTACGCTTAATTAAGTGTCAACTTAATTAATAAAAAAATCTCTTTTCAGTAGTTAGTATCTTTTGGAAAAAGCGATGAATATATGTCAAATTTTAAGAAGAAAATGTCTTGGTTCGCTTATGTATCTAATCTAATGATAATTTTTTCCAAAAAGGTCTTGAAAAAACTAATAGTATTAGTTAAAATAAAACTAATCATATTAGTTAAAAGGAGGTGTTCCTTATGAGGATGATTAAAAATGGGTACTTGTATCAAGTCACATTTATGGCGAGTGTTTTTCCAGTCAACTGCTATTTGGTGGAGGAAGAGGATGGGCTAACGCTAATTGATGCTGCATTAGGTTTTTGCGCGAAGGGGATTTTGAAGGCAGCAAAAACGATTGGAAAGCCGATTACCAAAATCGTATTGACGCATGCTCATGAAGACCATGTCGGAGCGCTCGATTCATTAAAAGAATGGCTGCCAGAAGTACCGGTCTATATTTCGAATCGGGATCACAGACTAATGAATGGTGATCGGTCCCTTGATTCTCAAGAGGTACAAACACCGATTAAAGGCGGTGTGCCGAAAAAATTAAAAACGCGCGCCAACATTTTATTAAAGGAGGGCGATCTGATCGGTTCGTTAACCGCGATCGAAACACCAGGGCATACACCTGGTTCGATGTCCTTTTTAGATTTGCGTACAAGGGCGCTGATTGCCGGTGATGCCTTGCAAACAAGAGGTGGAATGGCGGTGGCAGGGGATATCATTCCGTGGTTTCCATTCCCAGCCTTTGGTACATGGAGTAAGGAAACAGCGTTGACAAGTGCGCGGAAATTAATAGGTTATCAACCAGCAGTACTTGCAGTCGGCCACGGAGAGATGTTGATGAATCCTGTGAATGAGATGGAACAGGCAATCAGGCATCTTGAACGAAAACTTAGATAGGGAGTAATGACGATGTCACCAAGACCCAAGATCGGTCTCGAAATATCTTTTATAATTGAAGCAGCAGGAGAACTTGCCGACCAACAGGGGGTGCAGGAAGTTACCTTAGCTAACTTGGCGAAGAAACTAGGGATCCGTCCCCCTTCATTATATAACCATTTCGATGGACTTACTGGATTACGAAAGAAATTGGCTATCTACGGACTTGATAGGCTGTATGAAGTTATGGCAGATGCTGCGATTGGGGTGTCAGGCACCGAAGCTATACTAGCGGTAAGTCAGGCATATGTGGATTTTGCCCGAAAACATCCAGGTATTTATGAAGCTACCTTGCTTGCCCCGAATCCCGAAGATGTAGATGTACAGCAAGCGGGCGCAAAAATCGTAGACCTTTCAGTCCGTATTTTGCAGGCCTATCAATTAGAAGGTGACCGTGCCTTACATTCTGTCAGGGGATTGCGCAGTATTTTACATGGATTCTCAGCCTTAGAGCAAAAAGGCGGCTTTAAGATGTCAGTGGATTTGAATGAGAGTTTGATGATTATCATTAAGGCCTTTCTTGCTGGGATTGGGCAAGGAGATTAGTATGTGGTTTGTTGACAGTGCACGAGGACGTGGAAAAATGTCGGT
>NZ_JBALOS010000070.1:0-15470 GCF_036962765.1 Neobacillus drentensis | reverse complement strand
CCCGAAGACGTGGAAAAATATCAGTCACGGTTACTCAGAAGAGGGCCCTTCTTTTCAGGATTCACATGAAGGAACTTTTTGGAGATAGAGTACCATTGCGACCTTTGGTATAATGGGAATAAAGTTTAGGATTAAGGGATGGTCATTGAGATGAGATCTGAAAAATTGGGTTTAGTATTAGATGTTGAGACAACCGGTTTAGGTCCGACCAAGGATGAAGTAATTGAGCTTGCCATGAAATTATTTTCCTATCGGGCAGATACTGGCGAGGTGATCGATATTATCGATGAAGATTCCTTTTTGCGTGAGCCGCTGTCCCGTACAGCTAGGAACAATTATGACTCAGCCTATCGGGTTCATGGTATCCCTTACGAGTTAGTTCAAGGGAAAAGCTTTTATGATGTAAAAATCAAGACATACTTCCATCGTGCCGATTCGGTGTTTGCCCATAATGCTTCCTTTGACAGAAGTTTTCTTTATCATATGTATCCGGAAGTCAACGACCTGAAATGGTATTGCACCATGAGAAACATCCCTTGGAAAAATTACGGCTATCCAAATGGAAAATTACTAACCCTATTACAAGCACACAACATTACAGACTACCAAACACATAGAGCACTAGACGATATTACATACTTATTGGAACTGCTCAAAAAAACAAGTCCGAACGGTAATCTCTATCTTCAAGAAGTGCTAGAAAAGGCACCAATGCGAAAATATCAGCCAGCCGTTTCACGTTCAAAAATGGGTTAAAAAACTAATCAGCACTTGATTAGTTTTTTTGTTTACAAAAACACATAACAGGAGCGTTGTTGGTGTCAGTATTGAAATAGTCAAATTCATTCAAATGCAATATCCTACTGGAAATGATATTATGAACGCAGTTCCAATTGAATTAAATAAATTTAATAATAAGCTCATTTATAAGCCAATAAACTATCAAAAGCCTAAAAAATATATGAAAGAACAAATTCAAGAAGTATTTTCCCAGTCTATATAAATTTATGATGATAGATTTTGGGAAATTGACATCAGATAGAAGATGGAGACCAGCCAATTTAAGGGAGGATGTTTAAAATGTCAAAAGTTACACCATTTTTAATGTTTCAAGGAAATGCAGAAGCAGCGATGAATTATTACATATCTTTATTTGAAGACTCAGAAATAACTAGTCTTACCCGTTATGGGGCAAACGGACCGGGAGAAGAGGGAACGGTTATGCATGCATCCTTTTCCCTTAAAGGTCAGGAGTTCATGTGCATTGATAGTAATATAAAACATGATTTTACGTTTACTCCCTCGTTCTCCATCTATATTACTTGTGATACAGACGAGGAAATAAACCGACTATATGAAAACTTATCAAGTGGAGGCGCCTTATTAATGCCGTTAGATCATTACGGCTTTAGCAAAAAGTTTGGCTGGGTAGTTGATAAATTCGGCGTTTCATGGCAGGTAAATCTACCATTATAAATTTATTGGAACTAAAAAAAAGCCCGGTCACAACTGGACCGGGCTAATCTGTTTCCTTGGTGTATGTACGATTTTAATGTTGCTTGCCCTCAGTGAAGATTTGGAAACTTACACCAAACTTATCTGTTAAATTGCCGTATGCAGGACTGAAAAACGTTTCTTGAAGCGGCATGGTTACTTGGCCGCCTTCTTGTAAGGCTTCAAAGAATTTATGTGCTTGGTCTGCGTCGTTCGTTGAAATACAAATGGTAACTTGATTTCCGCTTTGATGCGGCTGGCCAGGGAATGTATCAGAAAACATTAATTCGGTTTCGCCCACTTTAATCGTCGCATGACTTACAAGATCTTTCGCTTCGGCAGGTAGTGGAAATTCCGGATTTTCTGGCATTTCTCCGAAAGATTGAGAAAAAAGAACTTGTGCATTTAAAGCCTTTTCATAAAATTGAATTGCTTCCTTCGCATTTCCATTCATCACTAAATAGGGAATCAAACGTACTGTCATAATCAATCTCTCCTCAATTTAAAAGTATTTTTCGAGATCCTCATCGGATATAACTGGACAATCTATTTAGAGCGTCCCACTTCTTATTATTACCGATATTTCTATTATAAAACAAAGAACAAATGTTCGCAATCTTTATTTAAGCCCGTGAGCTCAGATAATCTCACGGGCTTCAATTTTGTTTATTTCAATAATGTCAGGTATCTTTCAGTAATAATATTGCAATGGTGGAGTGCGTGGCCTGTAATAATATAGGCGATGGCACGGGCGGTGACTTCATTGTTATTGGCAAAGCCAATGTTTGCCCAAGCATCTTCCGGCATATTTTGAAATAAAGTAAGCGTAGCTTTTCTAGTTGCTATAAAATCCTCAAGGATATTTTTGATCGGTAAATTGTTAATCTGGGAGCTTTTTACATAATCGTTCTCGTTAAAACCAGCTAGTGCGGTCTTGTCTCCCCGTCCAACCCGGAGCAGACGATAGCTCATAATTCTTTCCGTATCTGCCATATGACCAAGCACTTCTTTGATGCTCCATTTATTTTCTGCATAACGAAATAGGCCATCTTCCTCTGATAGCGACTCAAAAAGCTCAATCGTTTTTACCAAATTCTCTTTCAAAATGGTTAAGAGATTATCTTCCGAAACTAGATTTACATACGGTGTATAATATTCTGGGTACTCACCATCTAAAGGACGTTTTAACATGTTATTTTCTCCCTTCTACCTTTCATGACACCATTCTCCCCATCTTAAAGCTTTGAGGGATGGTTAGAACTTTATTCGTTGTTTCAACGACATCCTTGTATCTTTCATACTTCACTCATTAAAGCATGGGTGTTTTCTTCTGTATCTTTAAAAAATGTCATCCAGGTTTCTGTTTGGCCAACTTTTGCAACGATGTGCGGTTCGTCGATAAAGTTGACACCTTTTTCAATCATTTTTTGGTATGTTTCTTTAATATTCTCGACCTGAAAATAAATGACCGAACTGGAGTGAGCGAATACTTCATTCTCAGGTAAGCTTAAAAAAAGGCGAAGGCCATTGCATTCAAAGAAGGCCATCGTATCAGTATTAAAAAGTAGCGGTAAATCTAGTAAATCCTTATAAAAATAAATGGCTCTTTCCAAATCCGTTACAGGAACACCGATTTGTCCTACTTTTTGAACGTTACCCATGATTAAAACTCCTATCATTAAATAAGATTGAATTTTTGCATAACTACCCTAGATAATATTAACACAAATGGTAATTAGTTGATACTATGCTAAATGAAACTGAATGGCTGAATTTCAAAAAGTGTACGGACAGTTTGTTGGCGAATTCATATGATAAATAGATAGTAGATATCATTTAAAGGGGGAGAAAGAATGGATTTTTTCTTGGTAGGAATCGTCTATTGGCTACTAGTTGGCGCAGCTGCACTGCTGTTTGTTATCGGTGTTTGGAAGAAATCATGGAAAGCATTTTTTTGGAGTGGGATTGCCCTTGCTGTCCCAACCATATCAGTATATGTCGGTGGTGCCGAGGGCTGGATTAGACTAGCTGGACTGCTGCCGCTTTTTTTGTGGGGACTTGCTTTTTATACAAAAAAATAGCTTTTATATGGATTTCCAATTTAATGAAAAAAGTATTTTTATAAAATCATAAATAAATTTTTCCAATTTGTGCATTCTATAAAGAAAAAGGAATGGCATATGGATGAGAAAAAATAAAATGATTTTACTCGTTATCATGATATTGCCTTGGTTGTCGATGCCGTTCATAGGGAAAAGGACAATCAAGCGATTTTATCCTAGAGCCTTCTTCAAAAATTATTCTCATAGATGACACCCTATGTGAAACAGTCAGTATTTGCTGTTTTCATAGGGTGTTTCTTTTTTTAGGCTGCGTTAAAGTTGCCTGTGATCTGCGCTCCAGGCGCTTCGGTTTCCTCGGGCTTTGCGGGGAGCCTCCTCGTCTCCAATCAACATAGTAAAAAAATCAACAATGACCTTTAACATGCTTTTTTTAATTAAATTCGAGAAAAGATAAGGGATGTACATCATATATATCACCATGACCGTTTAAAAAGATAAAGAAAACATTGAACCAGAAACACGGGAGGGATGCGAACGGTGACCACAGAGAGTACGTACATTCAAGAGTTTAGAAAAGTGCTGCAAGAATTAAAGCCAATCACGAGGATGGATTCCGAACCTGAAGAGATTGGGAAAGACCAGCAACAGGAAGTGAATGAACTCATCCAATTAACCATTCAAGCGGTCGATGCGATGGATTTAATCTTTCAATCAGCTCTTAAGATGAATCTCAAAGAATGGGGAGAACAGATAGAAGTAATCATTAATGATTACCTCAAGATACTAGAGTCGCAAGGAATTGAGGAAATTAAATCATTAGGTCAATTTATTAATGGCGATACGATGACAAGTATTGGAACCATACCAGAGAGCTTCCAAGCAGAATTACAAAAGTTCCAAGTATTTGGGGTTCACGAACGTGGTTTCCGTGATAAACATACAGGAAGGCTTATTCGTGAAGCAAAAGTCATTACCATTTATTAATCCACATAGGGGGTTTTTAAAGTGTCTTTATTTAGGTTCATTTCAGGAATGGTCAAACTAGACAAGTTCATGTATTGGGTTTAGAGGAGGATCAGATGGAGGTTCTATCGTATAATCTGGCCATTCAATCCTTACAGGTGGAGAGGTATGACGAGGCAGTCATTATTTTAGAATCGATTGTTAATGAATATCCCTTATGGAGTGAAGCTAGCTGGGCGCTAGGGGTAGTTTATGTTCTTGCGGGATTCCCATATCAAGCACTGAAAAAATGGGAAAACGCACCAGATGCTAACCTTCTTATTTATAAACAAATGGTTGAGGAGAAAATTCCCCTCTATGATGAGCTTTACCTGAAATACAATCAGGCACTCCATTTCGCCCAGTCCGGTGGAGTCCATAGGGCGAAAAATATTTTTCATGATCTTCTTTCTTTTCAAACGCAAATTCCATTACCGGTTGATTTTTACCATGCCTATTTATTGACTTTGATTGTTTCAGGGGAAGAAGAAAGTGTATCACAAGCATTAAATCAGTTTCCGCTTTATGTAAAAAACAGTTCAGTCATTCGCGAATTGGAACAAATGTTAGATAAACATCAGTTAACTGAACCGGTTGTTACGGGAAAAATATCCTTCAATAAGGGGTGGCCAAAGCGTCTTTTCATAGGTTCAAGTTTGGTAGCTTCTTTATTAATTGGAGGGGTTGGTGTACTGGTTTTCAGCCAACAAAAAGAAATAAAAGAAACGAAGCCAGGGATTGAGCAACATGGAAGTATCCACAAAACAGACACTTTTGAAAAGGAAATAGCGGTTGTATCAAAGGAACAGAGTGGTGGGCAGCAAAAGCAGCCGAAACGAAATGACACCAAAAGCCTTGGGGATTTTGACAGGATAGATTCATCTCCTATTGCTGGTTTAAGCAATTATCGAAAAGGGCTAGCAGCATTTAGAAATAAGGATTACAAGACGGCAGAGGTGCAAATGGAAAAGAGTCTATCACTAATGCCAAATGAATATTTTTCAGATGACGCCTTGTTCTTTTTAATTGAAGCGAAGCAAAGATTGAATGAGCAGGAAAATATTTTCTTCTTTTATGATCGCTTTCTTTCCGAAACTAGTCAGCACTATGTCTTTTCACCATATAAGGATGACCTGCTGCTTGGTAAAGCAAAGAAATTGATGGAGGCTGGAAATACCAAAGCCGCCATGCCCTTGTTGAAAAAAATTTCAACCGATTATAAACAAGAGTGGACCTCAGTAGAAGCAGTATTACTTATGAACCAAATTAAAGCAGGTGATAAATAGAAGGAAAGGACCTTGGAACCAAAAACCATTGCAAGCTTTTTTAAAAAATGATAATATTTGAATTAACTTTTAATAAATAGGATTGTTACTGTTAAATCAGGCAAAACCTAAAACTAATATTTTCTTTATTAGTTTTAGGTTTTTTTTTATAAATACTTCCAAAAAAGGTGATTTATATGAAAATCGCAAAGGTGATTAATAATAATGTTATCAGTGTTTTGGATGCTCAGAATAAAGAATTAGTGATAATGGGCCGAGGGATCGCTTTTCAAAAGAGACCCGGGGAAGAAGTGGATGAAAGTAAGATCGAGAAGACCTTCAAATTAGACAATAAAGATGTTTCAGAAAAGTTTAAAACGTTACTATACGATATTCCTCTAGAATACATGGATGTTTCAGAAAGAATTATTTCATACGCCAAGGAGAAATTGGGGAAAAAGTTAAATGACAGTATTTACGTATCATTAACAGACCATATCACTTTTGCGATTGAAAGAAATAAAAAGGGTTTACTAATCTCCAATGCGCTGCTATGGGAGATTAAAAGAATTTATAGTGACGAATTTGCGATTGGTGTAAAGGCAATAAAAAAGATTGATGAGATGCTTGGGATTACTCTTCCCGAAGATGAAGCTGGCTTTATCGCCATGCATATCGTCAATGCGGAGTTAAACGAAGAAATGCCCAATATAGTTAATATTACAAAATTAATTCAAGATATCTTAAACATTGTCAAATATCATTTCAAAATCGAAATTGATGAGGAATCCTTGAATTATTTTCGTTTCCTTACCCATTTAAAGTTTTTTACGCAACGCCTTTTTAGTGAAAACAACTTGGATAACTCAGACGATTATCTTTATGACATGGTCAAAATTAAGTATCCAGAAGCCTTTGGCTGTACCGAAAAAATAAAAGGATTTATTGAGAAAACACATGGTCATATAATAACAAAGGAAGAAATAGCGTACCTAACTATTCATATTGAGCGAGTCGTTAATCGAAACTAGTTTTTTAAAAAGAAAGCGTTGACATGAAATGAAAGCGCATGCTAGTATGTACTTATAAATTAATATTAATTGATTAGGATTGTTACTGATTATGCAGGCAAAACCTAAATTGTGATGTCATATTTTTATGGCGGGCAATTTAGGTTTTTTTTATTCTCTCCTGAGAGGCAGAAGTACGATCGTAAGTTACTGGCCAAAGCTTCCGATTGAATGAGCGGCTTCTTCAAAACTTAAAAATATCAAAACAGGATTGTTACTGGTAAGGCAGGCAAAACCTGAGGAGCTCGAGTTCTGATTTTTTGTGGACTCCTGCTGCTCAGGTTATTTTTTTTAATAAATAAGGAGGAATCTCACATGAATTACAATAATTCGGCTAAAGAAATAATTGAACTTGTCGGCGGAGAAGAAAATGTTCAACATGTGATTCACTGTATGACAAGGCTTCGCTTTAACTTACATGATAAAAGTAAAGTAGACCGAAAAAAGATCGAAAAAGTAGCTGGAGTTATGGGAACAAATATTAGCGGTGATCAATTTCAGATTATTATCGGAAATGATGTTCCTAAAGTATATAACGCAATTTTAGGAAACAGTTCCATTAAAGCAGATAGCAATGGCAAGAAATCAGGAAAAAATAAAAATGTGATCAGTGCCATCTTTGATCTGATCTCAGGTGTGTTCACCCCAATTCTGCCAGCCATTGCTGGTGCTGGGATGATCAAAGGGCTGTTAGCGATTGCCCTTACATTTGGCTGGCTTTCTGATAAGAGCCAAGTTTATACAATTTTAAATGCGATTGGTGATGGTGCCTTTTATTTCTTGCCTATTTTACTCGCAGTTAGCGCAGCAAGAAAATTTGGCAGCAACGTTTATGTGGCAGCAACCATTGCAGCAGCACTTTTACACCCAACCTTAACAGCTTTATTAGGTTCAGGTAAACCGGTTGCCTTCCTTGGATTGCCTGTAACCGCAGTCACCTATTCATCAACGGTTATCCCCATCTTATTAGCTATTTGGATTGCAGCAAATGTAGAAAAATGGGTGGACCGTATTATTCCAAGCATGTTTAAACTGATTCTTGTTCCAACGCTTACGATATTGATTGTTGTACCTTGTACCTTAATTGCAGTTGGACCGCTTGGTTCAGTTATCGGAAACTGGCTTTCATTAGGAGTTGGCGCATTATTCGAACATGGTTGGATCTTTGCAGGTTTAATCCTAGGCGGTACATGGTCATTAATCATTATGACTGGTATGCACTATGCATTTATTCCAATTGCGATGAACAATCTTGCAACAAAAGGCTACGACGTGATCTTGCCTTCCATGTTCATGGCCAATTTGGGCCAAGCAGGCGCTGCATTTGCAGTATCCTTACGTTCTAAAAACAAGTCTTTTAAGTCTCTTGCGATGACAACAAGCTTAACAGCCGTTATGGGTATTACCGAACCCGCAATGTACGGAGTGAACATGCGTTTGAAAAAGCCTTTTATTGGCGGATTAATTGGAGGCGCTGTTGGAGGAGCCTACTATAGCGCAGTAGGTGTAAAATATTTCATTATGGGTGGTAATGTAGGTTTACCAGGCATTGCGTCCTTTATCGGAGAAACTTTTGTTTGGGCCGTTATAGGATTACCAATTGCTTTCGCGGCCGGAGCGATTGCAACGTATATTATGGGGTTTGAAGATGTCGAAAGTGAAGAAGAAGCGGATACATCTGCAACAGAAGAGAAACCAGCAGATTTACATTCAGATTTAGTTGTTGCGGCAGAACAGTTATACAGTCCTATTAAAGGTCTAGTCAAACCACTAAGCGAAGTTAATGATGCCACGTTCTCAAGCGGTATCATGGGTAGAGGATTCGCTATTCAACCAGAAGAAGGGAAGGTAGTCTCTCCAGTAGCTGGAAAAATAACAACCATTTTTAAAACAAAGCACGCCATTGGCATCACAAGTGATAATGGCGCGGAAATTCTCATCCACGTTGGGATCGATACAGTGAAGCTTAATGGTAAACATTTTACATCCCATGTGAAAGATGGGGAATTTGTTGAAGTGGGAGATACACTAGTAACCTTTGACTTAGATGCCATTAGGTCTGAAGGTTATGACTTAATTACACCAGTTATCATTACAAATCCAGATCGTTATCGATCAATTAAACCTGTTAAAGAGGGCAAGGTTAATAGCAGTGAAGCATTCATGGCATTATTAGTGTAGGTTCATAAGGGGGAGATTTTTCCCCCTTACCTATTCCGATATATAAGCATTAAAGACTTTATCTACAAAACTATAAAACTTATGAGGTGAAATGAAATGAATACAAATGAAACGAAATTTCCTAAAGGATTTTTATGGGGCGGTGCTACCGCGGCTAACCAAATGGAAGGCGGATTTTATGAAGGTCATAAAGGATTGAACATTGCAGATGTTCTACCAGGTGGAAAAGAGCGACTTTCCATTCTGCAAACTCCTGGCTTTAATTTTGAAATCGAAAAAGAAAAGTACAGTTATCCAAATCATGAGGGCATTGACTTCTACCATCGTTACAAAGAAGATATTGCGTTGTTTGCTGAAATGGGCTTCAAGGCATTTCGGATGTCAATTGCTTGGACGCGGATTTTTCCGAACGGCGATGAGTTAGAAGCAAATGAAGAAGGGTTGGCATTCTATGACCGAGTATTTGATGAATTGCACAAGTATGGAATTGAGCCTGTTGTAACCATCTCACATTATGAAATGCCGGTTAACCTGGTTAAAGAATATGGCGGCTGGAGAAATCGCAAGGTTGTAACTTTCTTCGAACGATACGTAAATACTATTTTCAATCGTTACAAGGATAAAGTGAAAAACTGGATGACATTCAATGAAATCAATAGTGGTTTGGTCATGCCGATCATGGGTCTAGGGTTCTCGATTCATAAAGAGGAAGACAAATATCAGCCAACATTCCAAGCATTCCATCATCAATTTGTGGCTAGTGCGATTGCCGTAAAAGCTTGCCACAAAATCATTCCTGATGCAAAAATTGGCTGTATGATTATCTTTGCGCCGGTTTACTCTTTCGATTCGAATCCAGAAAACGTTATGCATGCCCTGCAAGAAGAGCGTTTGTTTAACCATTTCTGTGCGGATGTACAAGTGCGCGGCGAATATCCGGCATTTGTTAAACGCTATTTTAAAGAGCATAATATTGAATTAGAAATTCAAGAAGGCGATTTGGAGATCATTAAGGAAGGTACTGTCGACTATATTGGTTTCAGTTATTACATGTCTCGTACGGAGAAGAAAGTAAAATCTGAGCTGGAAGCATCACAAGGAAATATCATCGGCGGAGTGAAAAATCCATTCCTTAAAGCAAGCGATTGGGGTTGGGAAATTGATCCAACCGGTTTACGCATTAGCTTAAACAAATTATATGACAGATACCAGGTTCCATTGTTTGTCGTGGAAAATGGGTTAGGCGCATATGACAAGGTTGAGGAAGACGGTTCTATCAATGATGATTACCGGATTGAGTATTTACGTGAACATATCAATGCCATGGGTGAAGCGATTGAAGATGGCGTTGAACTAATGGGCTATACCAGCTGGGGATGCATAGACTTAGTTAGTGCATCATCAGGTGAAATGTCGAAGCGCTATGGTTACATTTACGTCGATAAACATGATGATGGCAGTGGTACATTGGAACGCAGGAAGAAAAAGTCGTTTTTCTGGTATAAAGATGTTATTGCTACGAATGGAGCAAAACTGTAACGAAGATAAAAAACGCCGATAACCCTTGTGGTTATCGGCGTTTTTGTATAAGGATGTTTTCTGAGATATTGCTTCTCTTTTGATTGAAAATTTGTTATCAATCATCAATCTTTAACACAAGCTCCCTTTTCTAAGGCCACAGAAACTAGGATGTTGTCCATCATAAGCGGCATAAAGGACAATACTTTCTGCAGAAGCAAGAGATTTGTCCATCATAAGCGGCATGAAGGACAAAAGTGGCCGCAAGAATAAAAGATTTGTCCACATAAGTAGTATGAAAGACAAAAGTGCCGTAAGAGCAAGAGATTTGTCCATCATAAGCAGTATGAAAGACAAAAGTGGCCGCTAGAGCAAGAGATTTGTCCATCATAAGCGGCATGAAGGACAAAAGTGGCCGCAAGAATAAGAGATTTGTCCATCAGAAGCGGCATGAAGGGCAAAGGCCACCGCATGAACAAGATTTTTCAAGTCTCTATCAACTTTAACATGATACAATTAGTATATATTGTTAATATGGGGGGGGAAAGCGTGAATCCATCTAATTTAAACACTACCTCAAGATCCACCGAAATCGATTTAAAAACTATCCTTAAAAATGAGAACAAAGAAGAATTAATTAGGATTATTCTTGATCTATCAGAAGATTTCCCCGAAATTGAAACACGTGTGCTTTTTAAATACACTCCTCAAAAAGACGAAATTGCATCAGCGAAAAAGCTAATTACGGAATCTATTAATAGTGCGAAAAGGAAAGGCTTTATCGACTGGCGTCACGTTGGTCCTGCATTACAAGGTGCAGAGTTGACTCTCCAAAAAGCAAGGCAAAAAGTAGAGCAAGGTGAATGGGAGAGTTCGGTTTTATTATCACTTGTTGTCATGCCCCCAGTTTTAAAAATGCTCAATTTTGCTGATGATTCAAATGGATCTATCGGTGAGGTTATGAATGGGGCGATAAATACAATTGATGATGCAGTTATTTCCAGTCTGCCTTATCTGAATGAAAATGAGAAAAAGGGTTTTTTTGACGCGATTATGAAAGAAGCTGTAAAAGTACATTATGATGGCTGGAGTGATTGGCGATATGATCTAATAAAAATTTGCACCTATTATTCTCCTCGTAAAGATTTGAGGAAAAAGTTAGAAAAACAGCTGGAAACCTTCTTTTCGAAGACAGATTCATCGTGGAGTGATAGATTTGAAAAAAAACAAATTAAATTGCTTCAGCTCGAAATTATTGAAAGATGTGATGGTGGAGACGCTGCTGATACATTTATCTATGAGAATATCCAATATAGCGATTTTCGTGAAAAGGCTATTGCTAATGAACTAGGAAAAGGCGATTACAAGAAAGTGATTCAACTTTGTCTGGATGGAGAACAAGCAGACACTGAATATCGAGGCCTTGTTCATCAGTGGCGGGAATACCGATTTCAAGCCTATGAATTGCTTGGAGATATCGAACAACAAAAGCAGCTGGCGAGAGAACTGTTATTCAAAAATGAATTTTCCTATTACTTAAAACTAAAAGAGTTATATGCAGCAAGCGAATGGGAAGCAACATTGAAAAAAATTGTTACAGATTTTAATAAAATGGATTACCTGCCCTCCGCGTACCTTTCTATCTTAAAAGAGGAAAATTTGACTGCTGAGCTTTTAAAATATTGTCAAAATTATCTCCCGGCTATAACCGATCTTTATCCATATTTAATTAAGGAAAACTTAGAAGAGGTAAATGACCTTTTTATTAAGTATATTGAATACTCAGCTGAGGAGGCTTCTGATCGAAAAAAATATCGTACGGTTTGTTCCATCATAAAAACCTATAAAAAAGCCTGCGGAACGATCCATTCGCATAAGCTAATTGGAGAATTAAGAGAAAAATATAAGCGCCGGCCTGCGTTTATCGAGGAATTGGGAAAAATAAGGTAAGCCATTAAGGAGATAGAGACCATGCTGCATCATTTAGAAATCTATGTTTCCAACATCAGCAAATCAAGTGAGTTTTGGGGTTGGTTATTAACGGAATTAGAATACAAGCCCTACCAGAAATGGGATTCAGGAATCAGCTGGAAACAGGGCGAAACCTATCTAGTTTTTGTTCAGGCAGAAGAATGTTTTTTGGATGTGCCTTACCACCGCTCACGGGTCGGTCTAAACCATCTTGCTTTTCATGCTGTATCCAGAGAACAGGTTGATCAAATAACAACGCAATTAAAAGACAAAGGGGTAAACATTCTTTATCAGGATAAACATCCATTTGCAGGCGGGGATGATCATTATGCTGTTTTTTTTGAAGATCCTGATCGGATTAAAGTGGAATTAGTAGCACCTTTATCAGAGTTGAGCTCTGGCTATTCCTTTGATTTATGAAACTTGGAAATTTATCTGTTTTTCGATTTAGTGATTTAAATCACGAAAAACCATCCTTTTTCTCTTTATAATAATCAAAAATAGGGAAAAAATAAAAGTGGATGGTGACGACATTGGACTACAAATTTAAGACGCTATATGCGGAAATTGGCGGGCAGGAAACGATTGATAAACTCGTAAATGCCTTTTATCCGCGTGTATATGCTGACCCAGAGTTAAGACCATTGTTTGAAGGGGATATGGAAGAAATTAAGCGGAAGCAGCGGATGTTCCTCCCGCAATTTTTAGGAGGCCCAGCCCTTTACAGCCAGGAATTTGGCCCGCCGGCCATGAGAGCGCGGCATCTGCCATTTGAAGTCACGCCAAGAAGAGCAACATGCTGGCTCCGCTGCATGAAAGAGGCATTTGAGGAAATTGGTCTTGATCAACAACCTGCAGGACTTGCCTTTTATGACCGTTTAACTCAGGTTGCGGGCATCATGGTTAATAGCCCTGATCAAAAATAATTAAATGTATATAACGATAAATCCTTACTTGCTTTTTACGCTGGTAAGGATTTTTTAAAACAATTATTGATGCAGGAAAGATTAACCCATGGTTTGATTTTGTGGTATAGTGTGGATGTTTATAGTTAGGAGGGAAACAATTGAAATTGAATGATCAGTGGTGGAAGAAAAGTGTTGTATATCAAATATATCCACGAAGCTTTAGGGATTCAAATGGTGATGGAATTGGTGATATCCAAGGAATCATCGAAAAACTTGATTATTTAAAATTACTGGGCGTAGATGTTATTTGGTTAAGCCCTGTTTATGATTCACCTAATGATGATAATGGCTATGATATTCGTGATTATCAAAAAATTATGGAAGAGTTTGGCACAATGGCTGATTTTGACCGGATGCTTGAAGAGATACATAAACGAGACATGAAATTAGTCATGGATCTCGTTGTGAATCACACCTCAGATGAACATGAATGGTTTATCCAATCTAAAAAATCGAAAGATAATCCATACCGTGATTATTATATTTGGTGTGAAGGTAAGGAAGGAAAAGAACCGAATAACTGGGGGTCGTTTTTTAGTGGTCCTGCCTGGGATTATGATGAAACCACAAACGAATATTATTTACACCTATTTGCTAAAAAACAACCTGACCTAAATTGGGAAAATCCAACGTTACGACAGGAAGTTTACAACATGATGAAATTTTGGCTGGATAAAGGAATCGATGGCTTTCGTATGGACGTTATCAATATGATTTCAAAACAACCAGGTTTACCCGATGGGGTACAAGCGGAAGGTCAACTATATGGAGATGGCAGTCCATTCTATATGAATGGACCAAGAATTCATGAATTTTTAAAGGAAATGAATCAGGAGGTTTTATCGCAATATCCTATTATGACGGTAGGCGAAATGCCTGGAACAACACCAGAAGATGCCATTCTCTATACGAATTCCGAGAGAAATGAAGTCAATATGATTTTTACCTTTGAGCATATGGACTTGGATAGTGCGCCAGGGGGAAAGTGGAACTTAAAACCATTAAATCTGGTGGACTTAAAGGAAAACCTGTCAAAGTGGCAAGTGGGTTTGCATAACAAAGGGTGGAACAGTTTATACTGGAATAATCATGACCAGCCAAGGATTGTTTCCCGTTTCGGCAACGACCAAAAGTATCGTGTTGAATCTGCAAAAATGTTAGCTGCCTGTCTACACTTCATGCAAGGTACCCCATATATTTATCAAGGGGAAGAGATTGGAATGACCAATGTGAAGTTTAACTCCTTAGCTGATTACCGTGATATTGAAACGCTGAATATGTATCGAGAGAGGAAATTATTGGGTTATTCTCATGATGAAATCATGACTTCGATTTACGCAAAAGGCAGAGACAATGCACGAACACCAGTTCAATGGGATGAAACTGACCATGGAGGCTTCACTTCGGGAACCCCATGGATCAATGCCAATCCGAGGTACAAAGAAATCAATGTGAAAAGTGCATTAGAAGATCCACAGTCGATTTTTTATTTTTATCAAAAATTAATCTCGCTCCGAAAAGAAATGGACATAATCGTCGAAGGAGATTTTCGACTCTTATTAAAGGACAATCCAGCATTATTTGCCTATGAAAGAAAATGGAAGAGCGAAAGTCTTCTGGTTTTATGTAATTTTAGTGAGAACGAGTTAATCATTGACGATGAAGAACTCGTTAATAGCCTTCCAAAATATAAAATGCTCCTTTCCAACTACGATGGTCAAGAAGCCAATGCACTACGTCCATTTGAGGTAATTGTCCTAAAAAAATAAATATAAGGGCGAAAAAGCATCAGAAACGACTGATGCTTTTTCACCCTTTAGAAAAGATAGTTTAAAAAAAATGATTGCGCATACATTTTAAAGTGTGCTACTATGAATCTATCGATTAGTGCAAACGTTTTCGCTAACGATATATAAAAAGTATAGGGGGTATTAGTAG
>NZ_JBALOS010000069.1:29739-31161 GCF_036962765.1 Neobacillus drentensis | reverse complement strand
GAAAGAGCATGTTTTGATTGATTTTGTATCAAAAACATGCTCTAAGTTACAGGTGATAATTGGTTTCTTTCCGTTAAATCAGTTGAAATCTTTGAGGTTTTTTGACCAGCCATAAATTTCTTTTGATCTCTACACCTATCATTTTTATTTCATGTAAAAATCTTTGTTCAAATTTAATTTATTATTTTTACTTTTTCAATTTGTCCTCTGCTTTGATCCTATTCTCAGCTATTCTATATTTGACAATCTCGCTTATTAATTCATACGGAAGCGGCTTATCAATAGGGAACTGAACCGCCCCTTTAGAAGTTTTATATTCCGATAATTTATGTTTGAATGCAGCAATACCACTAGACGTTGGATAGAAGCCTATATGATTTTTATAGGCAGCGAAATAAACAAGATTTCCTTTCAAAGCAAAAGCAGGCATTTGATAACTTATCTTTTCTTCGGCATCTGACGCAGAATTTTTGATCACTTTTCTTAGCGTATTCAGTTTGTCCTGAACATCGGGAGGAAATTGTTCAATGTAATGATCAATGGATTGATAGGCAATTTTGTTTCCTTCCATAATTTCTCCTCTCCAAAATAAGTTTAATTATTATTAATGTACCATAATTTCTTTCTATAATTTCACATCTACCTTCTGTGCCACATAGATTTGGCCTTTTTGCTTGTACTTAAGGCGAAATCCTGCCGGTACGCAGTTGAAAGTGATGGTCAATCCCACATCGGCGACAAGATTATTTCCCTCAACCTTCCAGTTCACGGATTGATAGAGTGGAAATCGATGGTGAAAATAGGTTTCCCCACAAACATTGGCAGCTTTCCATACATGTCTGCGTCCCTTTACTTGGATTTTTTTATTTGTAGCGGTGATTTCAAAATCGCGTTCAATCGTGTGGACGGGGTTATCGATGTCCATCTCCTCGTAAGCCTTCCCACCATTTGCTGTTTCTACTTGTTGGAGGATATGTGCTTCCTTCTCTACTACCCATGTGCCAATACCAAGGGTTATAATAACCACGACTTCTTTTATTCCATCCTTATTGAGATCGATCACATGTAATTCAGGTATACGTGTTTCACTCATTGCTGCCGCCCACCCAAATGCTTCTACCACTTCTTTCCCAATTTTGACACGAAAATCCGTATATATTTCTTCTTTTGGATTTAGTGTCGCGTATAAATAAACCCCTTCTTTCTTGTTTGCAACGACTAAGGTTTGTTTTGGCTCGGTTGATTTTTCAGCAGATACTGTATTTGTTAGAAAAAATATTAGACAGCCTAAGATTGAAAGTGTCCTTTTCAATGCTTTCCCTTCTCTCGATGTGTTTGGCATTAGTTTGTGGCATATCAAAATTTTTCATGCTTTTGCATTTTTTTATTGATAGGCTCTGTTACACTTGCCTGTTGATTTCC
>NZ_JBALOS010000069.1:6086-29665 GCF_036962765.1 Neobacillus drentensis | reverse complement strand
AAATCAACAATAAGCTTTAACATAACCTATTGATAAAAAGGACATAGAAAAATGGCAGTTGCTTGCAGCTGCCATTTCCTTATGTTTCTAATATAAAGTTACATTCACTTTAAAATGTGGTTTTGAAGCGGTGTTAGCTTCAATTCCTTGATGCTATCAAGCACAAGGCGGGCAATCTCCTTAGCTCCATTCTCCTGAAAATGGGTGTTATCCTGAATGCCTTTCGGATAATTTTTGTTCGCTCCAGTTTCTAGCCAGAGGAAAATATCCTTAGTCCTTTCTGGACCGAGTTTCTGGAACAATACCTTGCTTTTGGCAGTAAGGTCAATAACAGGTACATGTTCTTCCAACCCAAGCTCCTTCATGGCAGTTGGATATGCTCCGTGGGAATCAAGCTCTAATCCTCCTGTCGTAAAATGGCGTCGTTCAACAGGGGTTACCAGAACCGGAATGGCCTGTTTGGCGCGGGCACCGTCAATATATTGTTTTAAATAGCTTTTATAAGTTGAATACGGCTCTGTATACCGTCGATCCTCAATTTTATCATTATGGCCAAATTGAATAAACAAGTAATCACCCTTTTCAATCTGTTTTAGGATTGATTCAAGTCTCCCCTCATCAATAAAACTTTTCGAACTCCTTCCAGATTTGGCCTCATTTTTGACTACAACTTTTTTATCAAAAAACCGTGGAAAAACCTGACCCCAACCTGCTCGAGGTGCTGCCTTACTTGAATAATTTGACACAGTTGAATCTCCAGCCAGATAAACCGTTATCTGGTCTATGTGGGTGTTCTCGGCATTCGTCATTTTTACAAAGTTGTTTCTAGAAATCCATAAGCACACTAATAAAAACAAGGTTGCCAATACTATTTTCCCTTTACCCTTATTCCGCATACTCTCCTCCTGTATCTTAAACAGCCATAGCTTATTATGGCGGTGATGACTTGCTGTTTATGCATCTTTGGTGACTGTTATTCGTTCGAGAGAGGGAAACTGCCTACACCTGGGAGGATAAAGACGATTGGCGACCTAAACCTGTGCGCAATCCATAATATAGATTTTATTGTCGACCCTAGCTCAATAAAAGATGGTGGACTGTCACCAATAGGGCTTATTGATGACCCTAACACTCAAAAATGATCGCGAACGGTCATCAGTAGAAGTTCACCATTGGCTTTTAAGAGTATAGACCTTCCCTATCCTAAGAATCTATTTCAGATTGATACTATTTCTAAATTGATCATAATCCGTTTTAATAAAATGAAACAAAGCTGCATTACCGCCGTGGTCGGGATGTGTGATTTTTAATAATTTTTTATACCTTGTTATGACTTCTTTATCACTCGCCCTTTTGGAAAGCCCTAATTTCTGGCGATAATCATTCGTCAAAGGAGTAGCAAGAGGAATGTCTTCCGTTTTATCTGAATCGCCTTTGTTTCCTTTGAATAGTTCTCCCTTTAATTCCAACAATTCATTCGTCAAATCAATATTCTCTTTAAGTAGTTTTTTAGTTTCCCTTTGTAACTCACTATTCTCTTTTTCATGATTAACAATCTCTTTTTTTAACATGTCTATTTGTTGAATTAAAGTAGCAATTGAGGTCTGATGAAGATGCTCAATTCCTTTTATATGCTCATCTTGTGCCTTTATTCTTACTTTTAATTGTTGAACGATTTTATCCTGATGGGAAGGACGATTGACAACCCGGTTTGAAGTTGTTTCATTTGACTGAGTTTTCTGGTTGCCTGTACCCACGCTTTCAATCTTGCCTTCACGCAATAAACGCCGAACGATTTGAACAGCTGTACTATCGACTATACCTGCATCCTTTAACAAATAAAACGCTTGATCGGTATTGTCAAGTATGTATCCTGTATCCTGTTGTCCCGCACCCTTAAAGTGAATTTTTCTTTCACGAAACCAACGCCTAACCGTTTGAATACTAGTATCTTCTGTGACTCCTGCTTCCCTTAACAAGTCAAAAGCTTGATCTGTGTTCAAAATGATCCTTCAGTCCCTCTTTTTTTATAATAATTTTATATGAGTGAATTTAGAATGTGAATGGATAAATTAGACTAACATATGAGTCTCATAAGGAGCCTGTCAGTTCCAATTTACTAGTAGAAAACAAATAGATTTAAATATATTGAAATACAAAACAATTAGACCGTTTAAATATTTAAACGGTCTTCTCAAAAATTTATTAATGGTCACGATGAACGATATAGTTTAATAAATGCTTCAAAAAGGAGATATTCCTTGGCACTTCTTGCAATGCTTCCATTGCAAGGCAGTAATGGTCCCACATTTGTTTTCTAGCACCATCAGAACCTAAGATGGATACAAAAGTTGAATTATTATTTTCAGCATCTTTACCAATGGGTTTTCCTAGTACTATACTATCTCCCTCGACATCTAGAAGGTCATCCTTAATTTGAAAAGCAATGCCGGCATGATGGGCGAATTTTTTCAAACCCTCCATTTCAGACTCTTTTGCCCGGGCAAGAATGGCAGGCATGATCAATGAAGCCTCGAAGGCTATTCCGGTTTTATAAAAGCACATTTTATTCAGTTGTTCCAGAGTCAGTTGCTTCCCTTTAGAATCCAAATCCATCGCCTGTCCCTTACACATTACCGCTGTCATTTGAGCTGAATATTGGATTAAGTTAAGGACTGTTTTTGGATCAAATTGGTCCAGAGCTGTTTGTTCCTCAATGGCCTTCTGGGTTAAAAAGAGACCAGTTAGTTCGGCTATGGAAACATTATATACCTGATGGAGAGTTGGACGCCCTCTTCGGATCGAGGCATTATCCTGGGATGGAAGATCATCGAAGATTAAGGATGCCGTATGCATATATTCCAATGATTTCAGGAGTGGAACAATAGCAGACTTTTCTAATCCATATTCGTTAACCCCCATTACCCAAGTCATGATTGGTCTCAATCGCTTGCCGTCACCTTCGAGACTATAATTTGCAGCGGCAATAATCGGGTCCATCTTCCCTTTTTTAGGTATAGGTAAAATGTTATTAATCTGATTTCGAACTGTTTTAATCGTTTCTAAAAAATCTACCTGCTCCTTCCGTTCCTCTTTCAGGGTGGTAATCATATGGTCGCGCAGTAGTTTATCAAAAAAATCAACATCATCCGCTTTACGTACCATCGTTTGAATAACCCGATTAAATTTTGGATGGCCAGAAGAAAATAATTTCATAACATAGTGGTAATTTTCTGGTCCCATACGCTCTTTAAATCGCTTCAATCCATTGATTGCACGGTCGAGAATCACTTCACAGGACTTACGATCTGAATGATACACATTATGGATCAAATTAGAGATGACCGTCCAATATAATTCAAAAGGGTTTATGAGGTCCGTTCTCTTCTCATGATAGGTCATATAGTAGGTATACGGTGTTACCCTGCCTTCTTTCAAGTCATCAAACATATCGGCAAAATCATCGGCCAGCTGATTGTATATTCCATAAAAAAATGTTCGCATGTCAAAACCTTCATCCTCCCGAGCACTAATGACGGAGCGGGCAATTAATCGTGAGGAAGAGGATTTTAAAATCACCGGGATGTAGAGCTCTTCATTCGTGTAATTTGCATTGGATAGACTCTTTACACGGTCCACTTCTTGAGAATGAAAAAACACATAAGCCTGCTCAAAAAATTTCGTCCGAGTTTCTGGTCGCAGATGAGACTTAATATACTCAAAGGCTGTGCGGAGTTCTGAATGAATATATCGGATCAGGTTCACGTTTTTCTCAGGCCAGCTACCTAATACCGGAACCGTCCCCGTGATAAGGGTAGTACGAATCAAATTGGAATATTGTTTTTCCTCTTCAGATGTTAAGATTCCAGCATCAAGAAGATCGTCAATAAATGGGTAGGTTATACCATAGGAATAGCCTAGTCTAATGGCAGCATCAAGTTTCTTTGACCGTTCCTCGGGCGAAATCTGATCACCCATCTCTTCCACCTCATGCATGATGACTCCAGCAATAATTTTAATGAGCTTCCGCTGAGCATTTTCAGCATCCATCCCCTTAGGAATATTATCGGATACGGTCTTTAGTTTATTTAACACCCAGATCATCGTGGATTCGATGCCTTCCTTTTGAGCCCACCGGTACAACACAGCCATACTAAATGGCTCCGTGTTGACCATTCGATTTTCAGCAGTAGACTGAGTCAGCTGAATTTTCAAATTGTCAACGACACGCTGGACCCTCGCCTGTGTCTCAGGTGAGTCAAGGGCTTTGCCAAGATCGCGCATAAAAATATAGGAAATGCTTCGATCTAGATAATTATCTAGTTTACCTGTGTAATCGAGCCATTGGATATAATTGTGATACACTCGAGTATCAGGTTTTCCTTTTGTACGTGAAAAGAAGGATAATATCGAATAATGATGAATATGGTTTTGTTTCCACGTTTGAATATCTTTTGTTATGGTTTGGACATAGGTCTTTTCGATAACCTGTTTAGAAAGTGATTTAAAATAATGAGCAGCCTTCTGCTCAGCCAGCTGATAGCTTACATTCGCGTTTTTTATTAACTCCTCATTCATACAATTCATTACCTTCTTCTTAAGGTTGTCTTTTTGTTTTATTATTTTATTCTTTTTAACTATCAAACTATTCCCATTATATTTAAAGATGCATGGTTTAACAATATAGTGTAAACAACGAGACCGTTTAAGTTAATAAACGGTCTTCACAGAATTAAAATAAAATGGTTGATAAAAAAACAACAGTGGTTACAGTAATCATACTAAGCAAAGTAGACAACAAAACAACTTGTGCTGCATATTCTGGATGATTTCCATATTCTAAAGCGAAAAGAGCACTGTTCCTTGATGTTGGGAAGGAGCTTGCAATAAACAACGCCTGTGCTGTCGTGCCATCCAACTTCAATGATAAAATAATGATGAATGCTATTGCTGGAGATAGGATTAAACGACCAAATAAACTTAGAAACAGTGGTAAAGTGAAACGAGTTATTTTTAAATATGCACTTTGTGCACCAAGTGTAACAAGCGCCACTGCCAAAAAAGCATTGGAAGTATTATTAATCGGAGTCCATAAAAATGTTGGGAGTTTAATATGCAATGTGTGGAGAAACAATCCTAATATAAAAGCATAAATGACAGGGTTTTTTAGAAACTCCTTCATTGCTGTAAATCCACGTTGATCAACGGAAACAGAATTAAGTAAACCATACGTATAGGTAAGCAAATTCTGAAAAATCATCACCACAATTTGTATGGATGCACCCAATGGGTTATGTTGAAAAACAAGTTGACTTACGGGCAATCCAAAATTTCCTGAGTTATTTAAGACCACGCTATTCTTAAAAGTTGAAGAAAGACCGCTATCAAATTTTGCTGCTTTAGATATTAAAGCACTTATTATCATTAAGCATGAACATTGTATCACTAAGAAGCCAAGAATATGCAACAGTGTTTTACCACCAACATTATTTTGATAAATATTTACAAAACTGACACAGGGCATAAGAAAATATGTATTTAGCTTTGATAAAGTGTTCATATCAAACTTAAATTTCCGATGTAGAAATACACCAGCGCCTATTAAAGTAAATACTGGTAAAATGACATTTAATAAGATAAGAAAGAATACATCCATAAAAATCTCCTCCTTTTAACCCCTTTTACAAAAAATAAAGTCCAAAAACTCTTCATTAAGAGTTTCTGGACCATGTCAGGAATGATAACATTTTAATAGTTAGATAGGAATAATAGATAAAATAAGCGCAACTAAAATCATCACCGCTGTTGAGCCGCATGCCCATTTTAGAAAAGAGCGCTGTAGATCTCCGAAATCTTCTCCAACCATGCCGACTAATAAATACGTGGATGGTACTAAAGGGCTTAATAGGTGGACTGGTAATCCCATTAGTGATGCTCTTCCAATCATAGCGGGATCAATTCCATACCCACTAGCGGCTTTAGCAAGCAAAGGTAGAACACCGTAGTAAAATGCATCGTTAGACATGAAAAATGTAAATGGAGCACTAATGATTGCTGTAATAAGAGCAAAATGGGAGCCTAGACCATCTGGAATATGAGTAATCATTGTATGTGCCATGGCATCGACCATTTTCGTCCCTGAAAGAATACCCGTAAAAATTCCTGCAGCAAAAACCATTGAAACAACTGATAGTGCATTATCAGCGTAGTGCATAATCCGTTCTTTTTGTTCGCTTAGATTTGGATAATTGATTGTAATTGCAATCGCAAATCCAATCATAAATAATACGGTAGTAGGCAGCAATTCTTGGATTAATGCAACTAAAAGTAGAATTGTTAACAGATAGTTTACTAGAATTAACTTTGGACGTTTAAGGTAGGCATCCTCTGATGTAGCTGCCATCATAGCCATCGTACTATAATCAATTTCCATTACTCCTATCCGTTTACGCTCTTTTCTTCCAAGGCAGTAAGCCATGAACAATACAAACAACACTCCGCCTACCATACTAGGGATTACGGGAGTAAAAATATCCCCCATCTCAAGATGTAATGCCGTCATTGCTCTAGCAGTAGGTCCTCCCCATGGAAGAAGGTTCATAACACCCGAAGAAGATACAGCAATTCCAGCTAGAACCAAAGGTTTCATGCCAATTCGTTTATACAAAGGAAGCATCGCTGAAATGGTTATCATATATGTAGTGGTTCCATCACCATCAAGGGAGATTATTAACGCAAGGACAGCTGTTCCTATAGCTATTTTAACAGGATCCCCTTTTACTAATTTTAAGATTGTCGAAATGATAGGATCAAACACTCCTGCATCTATCATGATGCCGAAGAAGAGAATCGCAAAAAGGATCATGATTCCTGTTGGTGCCACGCTTTTTATACCTTCAAGCGCCATAGGCCCCATTTCTTTTCCGAATCCACCTATTAATGCAAATACAATCGGCACGACCATTAAAGCAATCATTGCAGATAAGCGTTTTGTCATAATTAATACCATAAAAATAATTATCATTAAAAATCCTAAAGTCGCAAGCATCATCTTCACCCCTTTTGTTAGTAAATTAATAATAATCTAAATATTCAAGGGTGAAAACGTTTCCAAAATAAAGTTATTATCGTACATTATTATATATTTTGTTCATTTTGTTCATGGTGTGTTTATATCTAACAACGTAAAATACTACGTGGTAAATTACTCATAAAAGAAAGGATGCCTTTTGGCATCCTCACTAAACAGGATAATATTTTCTTTCCGGTCTCCCAACAATTCCATATACCACTTCCGCTTTTGCTTCCTTAATGGAAGATAGATATTCCAAATATCGGCGTGCTGTAATCCGGGAAGCTCCAATTTCCTTCCCAACTTCTTCAGCAGAAAGGCCTTGATTTTTCATCTGTAGAGCGCTTTTCACCTTTCCTAGAGTAATTTCATCAATTCCCTTAGGCAATCCTGTGCCCTTTCCTACCTTTTCAATCTTTTTATTGCCAAAAAGGAGGTCAACATAATTCTGATCTATATCTTGACTGGAAGTTATGAGGGAGTGCTTTTTTATATATTCTAAAATAACTTCGTCAAATCTATCCTTATTTACAGGTTTGATTAAATAATGCTCAACTCCATAACCTAATGCTTTTTCAATGAATGCTTTATCAGTTGCAGCTGTTATCATAATAATACCCACCTTTGGGAAACGCTCTCGGATGATTGGAAGCAAATCAGAACCAAGCATATCAGGCATATACACATCTAGAATTAATAGATCTGGCGTTTTCTCAGTCAAAATTTGAAGCGTCTGATCACCGGTTAATGATTTTCCAATAACTTCGATTTCCTTAAATCTTTTTAAAAATTTTTCATGTATATCGGCAACTCGGAAATCATCTTCTGCAATGGCAACTTTTATCTTACTCAAGTTTTTTGCTCCTCTCGTTTTCCTTAGGAAGGTACACGGTAAAGACAGTTCCACTTTCGGGGGTACTCTGCACCTCAATCATACCATTCATTTCTATCACAGCATCTTCAGCATTTGATAAGCCAAACCCCCTCGGCTCATCCCCATTTTTAGATGTAAAACCTCTTTCAAATAGAAGTGGAACTTCTTTGGCAGTTATGCCCTTTCCATTATCTGCAATCTCAAAAATGATATCACTACCAATATCAGTAGCGAAAAATTTTACATTAGGAGAATCTATACCTGAGACAGCTTCAAAGGCATTGTCGATTAAGTTTCCAAGAATCACAATTAGGTTGGATATCTTAAAATGGGATGGCAATTCCTTTAAATAACTATCAGATACTATCTCAAACTTTATTTTCTTTTCAGAAGCTTTTCCCAATTTCCCTAAAAGGATAGCTTGGACTTTCGTGTCTTCAATATGGTTAAAAACAATAGAATTTTGAAATTGTAAGACCTGTGTTTCAGATTGGATCATATCGATTGCCTGCTCATTTTCTCCGAGCTGAAGCAGACCCAATAACACATATAATTTATTGGTGTATTCATGTGTTTGCGCACGGAGATCTTCCGAATATCTATTTACTTCTGATAGGGTGTTTAACATTTGCTCGATTTCAGTTTTATCACGAAAAGAAGCAACCACTCCACTTATCGCTGACTCTTGAAAAAGTGGAGTACAATTGACGATAACGGTTTTATCTTTCCAGACCATTTCTTTATCAACTTGTGGATTTCCCGATTTTAATACTTCATATAAATAGTCAGAAGGAAATAGCCCATCTACCTTTAAATGGCGGACTGATCCATTAATATGTAATAGTCTTTTGGCCGGCTGATTCATCATGGTGATGTAGCCGTCTTTATCTATGGCTAAGATCCCCTCTTTCACTCCATGAAGCACAGCATTTTTTTCTTTATAAAGTGCTGCAATTTCAAACGGTTCTAGTCCCATTGTATCTTTGCGGATATTCCGTCCCAGCAGGATACTTCCGAAAAGGGAAATCAAAAACGCGAAAAGTGAAACAAGAAGTACCTTGGTGACATTGTTCATTATTTGCTGATGGACATCTTCAAGCAAAAATCCTACAGAAACGATTCCAATCACATCACCCTTTTTGTTTAAAATAGGAGATTTACCTCTTATAGATGGCCCGAGTGAACCTTTGGCTTTAGATACATAATATTCCCCTTTTTTAATCGCCCTTTCATTATCCCCACCAGTCATTTTCTTTCCAATCATCGATTTTAAAGGGTGAGAATATCTAGTACCATCTTTGTTTCCGATGACAACAAACTCAGCACCTGTTTCTTTGCGAATTTTCTCTGCTATAGGCTGTATCGTTTTGGGTGGATCACTTGTTTGAAAAGCAGCAATTATGGTTGGAATGTATGATACCGTTTTCGAGATTTCAAGCGCCATCCTGCCCCGGTTTTCCTCAATTTGTTGACTTTCCCTATATCCGAAAAATAATGTAAGGAGTAGGATTAACAATAATCCCAGTAATAGAACCAGCCCAAATATTTTTATCTGTAGTGATACTTTTATTGTTTTCAGGCAATATACCTCCTTCGTTGATTTGCATGAATTGATTCAAAATCCATTATATCCTAAATGATAAAGATTTCTTTTTTAGAAGTATAACAATTTGAAAAAAAGAAACTATTTTAGGAGTTGACCTAACATTCAATTAAAAGTATAATTACAAACATTAGTTTATTAGATAAACAAATGTTTGTCGAAAAATTACTGCTACATCAAAGAATGATATTAGGAGGAAGATATCTTGAAAAAACATAAAATTGGCATTGCACTATCACTAGTCCTTGCTGCAGGTACTTTATTAGGTGCATGTGGAAAAAGTAATGATAACAAAGGCAAAGAAAATGCCTTCTCTGTAGCTATGGTTACAGACATCGGCGGTGTTGACGACAAATCATTTAACCAATCTTCTTGGGAAGGACTCCAAAATTTTGGTAAAGAAAATGACTTAAAAAAAGGTAAAGGCGGTTATGATTACCTTCAATCCAAATCGGATGCCGATTACACAACAAACTTAAATACTCTCGTTCGTCAAGGGTTTGACTTAGTATACGCTATCGGTTTCTTAATGCCAGCCGCTGTTGAGGAAATTGCAAAGCAACAAAAAGATTCTAAATTTGCGATTGTTGATGCTGAAGTAAAGCTGCCAAACGTTGCAAGCATTCTATTTAAAGAGCAAGAAGCAGGATTCCTTGCAGGAATCGCAGCTGCCAAAACAACAAAATCTAATCACATTGGATTTATTGGCGGTATGGAAATTCCTGTTGTCGAACGTTTCGAATCTGGTTTCTTAGCCGGTGTTAAAGCTGCTAAACCAGAAGTAAAAGTTGACGTTCAATATGCAGGTGCGTTTGACAAGGCCGAGCTTGGTCAAGCAATCGCTTCTAAAATGTATTCTTCAGGAGCGGACGTAATCTTCCACTCAGCTGGTGCTACTGGTGTCGGTCTATTCAAAGAAGCCACTGACCGTAAGGCAAAAAACCCTGGCAAAGAAATTTGGGCAATTGGTGTAGACCGTGACCAAGCAGATATGGGCCCGGATGTTGTTCTCACATCAGCATTAAAACGCGTTGATATAGCTGTTAAAGACCTTGCAACAAAGACAAAAGATGGAAATTTCCCTGGCGGCAAAGTTGCATTATATGGTTTAACTGAAGATGGTGTTGGCTTAGCACCTATCAATGCGAAAGCTGCAAACAAAGCTGATATTGAAGCAGCAGTCAAAGAATGGGCTGAAAAGATTAAAACAGGTGCAGTAAAAGTTCCTGAAACACGTGATGAATTAAAAACATTTAGTGCAAAATAATAAAAAAAGTTAAAAAACCTGTATAGATTTTATTCTATGCGGGTTTTTTTATGGAGAAAATCAGTGTGATGACGCTTACCTTTTTTAATAGTTTGACATTTAAAAAACTTAGATGTACAATTTAAACATAAGTTTATATTTTAAACATTAGTTTGAGAGGTGGGTTTATGCCTGAAAAATTGACAGAGAAAGAACAAGTGATCTTCGATTTAATACGAAAGAACCCTTATATTTCTCAACAGGAGCTTGCGGCTGTATTAGGATTATCTCGGCCCTCCATTGCAAATATTATTTCTGGTCTAATTAGAAAAGGAACTATTTTAGGCAGAGCCTATATTTTAAATGAATCACAACAGGTTATTTGTATTGGCGGAGCAAATATTGATCGTAAACTTCACATCAAAGATATGGCTCAATTAGGTACCTCTAATCCGATATACTCCACTCAGAATGCGGGCGGGGTGGCACGAAATATCGCTGAAAACATAGGAAGGCTTGGGCTGGAAGTAGCACTTATATCGACATGTGGCAATGATATGGACTGGTCATTTATCGAAGAATCATCATCTCTTTATATGAACTTAGAAAACGTGACCTCATTCCCTGAAAAATCAACAGGCTCCTACACGGCTGTTTTAGACTCTACTGGAGAATTAATTATTGCATTAGCCGATATGGAAGTATATGAGGCGATCTCACCTGACTTAATGCTTAAAAATGATGGATTACTAAGCAGGTCCAAATGTATTATGGTCGATTTAAACTGTCCGAAAGAGACCATACAATTCTTATGTCATTTTGCAAAAAACCATGGCTTACCTATCGTCTTAATACCAGTTTCATCACCAAAGATGAATCGATTACCAGATGACTTAGATGGTGTGACATGGCTAATTACGAACCGTGATGAAACGGAAACTTACTTTAACATGAAAATTAAAAATGAAGAAGATTGGAAGAACGCTTTAGAAAAATGGCTTTCATTAGGAATATCCAATGTAGTCATCACGAATGGAAAAGAAGGCTCAATGATTGGCAATAAAGAAGAGGGAATATTTCATGTTCCTTCTATTGAAATTAATGAAATTGTAGATGTTACCGGGGCAGGAGATGCTTTTTCCTCTGCTGTTATCTACTCCTGGTTAGAGGGTAAAACTTTAATCGAAATTGCCAAAGCTGGAAGTATTAATGCGGCTAAAACACTGCAATCACCCTATACAGTACGGCAGGATTTATCAGCAGCACAACTACAAAAAGACATGGAGGAATTATCATGAAACAATATATTACTTTATCTGAAGAAGTGCGCGCCGCAAAAGAACAAGGAAAACCAATCGTTGCCTTAGAGTCTACGATTATCTCCCATGGTATGCCTTATCCACAAAATGTGAAAACCGCTCGTGAAGTGGAACAAATTATCCGAGATAATGGAGCCGTTCCGGCAACAATTGCCATTGTAGATGGAAAAATTAAAATCGGTTTATCCGATGAAGAGTTAGAAATGTTCGGAAAAAGTACAGATGTAGCAAAAGCATCAAGACGTGATTTAGCTTATTTAATCGCTACAAAAAAACTAGGGGCAACAACAGTAGCGGCAACAATGATTTGCGCAGAAGCAGCAGGAATTAATATCTTCGTTACTGGGGGTATTGGCGGTGCTCACCGTGGAGCCGAAACTACCATGGATATCTCAGCAGACCTAGAAGAACTAGGACAAACAAACGTGGCAGTCATTTGTGCAGGTGCCAAATCAATTTTGGATTTAGGGTTAACGATGGAATATCTTGAAACAAAAGGTGTACCGGTTATTGGCTATCAAACCGACGTACTCCCTGCCTTCTATACCCGTAATAGTGAATTCTCAGTAAACTTCCGTGCAGACGATGTAGATACAATCGCCTCAACTTTAAAAGTTAAATGGGATTTACACCTTAAAGGTGGAGCAGTTATTGCCAACCCAATTCCTAAAGAATTTGCCATGGATGAGAAAACCATTAATAACGTAATTGAATCGGCATTAAATGAAGCACAAGAACGACACATTTCCGGTAAAGAAGTAACCCCATTCTTACTAGGTAAGGTGAAAGAACTAACAGGAGGCAAAAGCCTTGAAGCAAACATTGCTCTAGTTAAAAACAATGCAGTAGTTGGAGCAAAACTTGCTGTAAGTTTTAATGCAATGAAATAAGAATTTAAAAAAATTTTTTAGGCAGATGCTTTAGCTTGTAGACAAAATCAAGGTTCTTGACAAGTCTACAAGCTTTTTTATATCCATGAGGCTGCATACTATTGAAAATCAGTAAATCCCCGGCATTTGTCACCACTTTTGTTGGGGTAAACTGTTTATATAATCGATTTAGGATTGACAAAAAGTACCTCAAGAATAGAGGTACTTTGAGCATTCTAATTTATTTTGTAGCAGGTGCTAGTGTACTTTCAGGTGAAGTTACTTTGTCATAAAAATCGACGAATTTATCACGGTCCGTACTGTCCCGGTAAGCCATGGCAACACGTGGATGTTCATTAAGGACACCTGAAATCATATAAGGAATGATGTAGCCCCACTCCCACTTTTCACGCATTTCCAGCATATGTTCTTCAATCACACGAAGGACTGGCTGAAGCTCATAGCTTGGTTTTTGGATATAGCTAACGAGAAGCTCAGTGTTACAATTACCAGCAGCACGACCCATGCCATAAACAGACGAATCAAGAAATGAAACTCCATTACGCAACGCCGTTAATGTATTGGCGAATGCTAATTGCATATTGTTATGCGTATGGATCCCAAGCTGTTTGTTAGGAATCATTTCTTTGAATTTTTTCACTTGATGCTCTATATCCACAGGATCTAAGCTGCCAAAGGAGTCAACGATATAGACCACATCTACAGGACTTTCCTTCACCAATTCAAACGCTTTAATGAGCTGTTGTTCAGGTACACTCGATAATGCCATAATGTTTAGGGAAGTTTCATAACCCAAATCATGGAACATTTGGACAAGTTCTAATCCTTTATCAACTTCACGGATATAACAAGCCACTCGAATCATATCTAAAACACTTTGTTCACGAGGTAAGATATCATTGGGGTCTACCCGCCCAATATCTACTAAAGCCGATAGCTTGGTGAACTTTTTCACAGGGATAATTTCTTTTAGGAAGTTATCGTCAAGAAATCTCCATGGATTGGGCTCAGTCGCTTTAAGAAGCTTAGGAGAATTTTTGTAGCCAATCTCCATGTATTCAACACCCGCTTCACTAAGGCCATTATACAAGTCTTGAACAAATTTAACACTGAAATCCCAATTGTTTACTAATCCTCCATCACGAATAGTACAGTCAATAATTTTGCTACTTTGTTCCATGATCGTATTTCCCCCTGTTTAATTCCGCTTTTATAATTATTATTTCATACTTTTACGCTTTTAAGCACTAAAATTTCTTATTGTGTTTATATCATGGTTTGTCCGAAGGTGTCAACCTATTTTCCGAAGATTGATAAACTCGAAGAAAAATAGAAAGCACGCTCGGACCTTTCCATTATTTAAACATTTTTCCTGGATTTAATATTCCAAGTGGATCAAACTGGTCTTTTATCATTTTCATCAGATGAATTGAACTGGAATGTTCTTTATATAAATAATCTATCTTCCCTAGTCCAATTCCATGTTCACCTGTAGCTGTACCGCCACATTCAATCGCATATTCTACAATTTTTTGATTCACGGTATGTGCCTTATCTGACTCAACTGGGTCATTCGGATTAATCATAATTAACGCATGAAAGTTTCCATCCCCAACATGCCCTACGATTCCTCCAACCAATCCATACCTTTCAAGTAAGGAACTTGCATGAGAAATCGCATCTGGCAACTTGGATAATGGCACACAAACGTCAGTACTCATATTTTTCTTTTCAGGATAACCGTGTTTAAATGCATATGCCAGGGTATGACGTGCCTCCCACAATTGCGCTTTTTTCAGAGAGTCTGTTTCAAATTTAAACTGAGTACAACCTTCTAACTCCGCTAATTCCTGGGCGAATGCAACATCTGCTTTTATACCTTCTTCATTTCCATGGAACTCCATAAATAAAGTGGGCTGCTCAGGATATACGGTTTCGTTATGTATATTAACTTGTTTCATAGAACGGTCATCGACTAGTTCAACACGGGCAATTGGGATGCCTGAGCCGACCATTGCATTTGCCGCTTTAATGGCATGATCGACAGAAGGGAATACTGCTCTACATGCAAGTGTTGCTTCAGGAATTCCGAAAACTTTTAAAGTGATTTCTGTAAAAACGCCTAATGTTCCTTCTGAGCCAACAAATAATGGAGTTAAATTATATCCAGACGAAGATTTAGCTGCTAACCCACCGATGTTTGCAATTTCTCCATTCGCTAAAACTACCTCAAGACCTCTTACGACATCTTTCATTGCACCATATTTTACAGTGGTTGTCCCCGAGGCATTCGTACTAGTCATACCGCCAATCGTCGCGTCTGCACCGGGATCAACAGGAAAGAAAAGGCCATACTTTTTGAGTGCTTTATTCAATTGTTTTCGAGTTACACCCGGTTGTACCTTTACGAGAAGGTCATTTTGCCTTACTTCAATGATGTGATTCATCAACTGAAAATCCATCGAGATCCCGCCTGAAACAGGGATAGGGTGGCCTTCAAGGCTGGAACCAGCCCCAAAAGGGACAACGGGTATTTGATACTTGTAAGCTATTTTCATAATTTCTGAAATCTCCAGCTTACTTTTTGGAAAAACAACAATATCTGGATTCACAGGTTGATGATAAGATTCATCTTTGCTGTGATGTTCTAAAATGGTTGGATTATCACTTATTTGTTCAATAGGCAGAAGGTTTCTTAAAGCTTTTATCCATTCCAAAAGTTTTACATCCTCTCTTCATCAGTAATTATTAATCATTATTACTCTTTTACTCTACTTTTACAAACAATTCGCAATTTCCTGCCAACTCCTGATCTTTAAAAACGTAATAAAGTCACCTAATCATATTAGGTGACCAAGAGGTTATTACTGAGACTACTCCACTTTTGCTCTTTAAACAGTTTAAATTAAGATCATGGTTTTAGGTAATTGAACTGATGTCAGAATTTCTAACTCTGTTAATCTCTGAAAAGCATAAGATGACCCGTGTAAAAGGTTATTATCTAGGTATGCTGGGTGACACATCACTTCAACAGTCATGCCATCTTTAATACGTTCCTTCAACTTTGTAAAATAATCTGGTTTAACACCTTCACCATAGAAATCGAACAATGATACTTCAGAGAAAGAGTCCACACCAACAATGGAATCAAATCCATTCTTCCTTACCGGCAGTTTGAATTTCGATGATAAACTCTTAATAACTGGATTTAATTCTTTCAATGTATGAACATGGTGATGGCTATCAAGATGAGTTGGTTTAAGTCCTGCTCGGATAAATCGGTCGATCTGAGCTGTCCACTCCCTTTCCAGTTCTTCTAATGAAATAACTTTTGGGTTAAAAGTAGACAAGGATTTAAAATGGCCAGTATCATCAACCAATGATGGTACATTGTCTTCTAATGGTCTCCCACATGTTAGGACGAGATGTATTCCAACCCGCAATTTTGGATATTCTTTTGCTAATTGAATGGCATGTTCGGTCCCAGCCATGGTCATCATCATCGTGGTTGAATTTACAATTCCATACAAATAACTGTCGATGATACCATGGTTTACGCCATGGCTAAACCCAAAGTCGTCCGCATTAACGATTAATTTAATCATAATTTAATCACCTTGCTAATTTTTTGGCGTGTACCTAAAGAGACAAGATATTTATATCGCTTTCTGGAAAATAATATTACTTTCTCTTATCAAATCAATTTATTCTATAGTATAGTTCAACCATTTCTGCAGCCAAATCCTTCACTGTCATCGCATTCATTAAATGATCTTGTGCGTGAATCATAAGTAAAGAGACCTCCGTTTTTTCTCCCCTTATCTCCCTTTGAATGAGAGAAGTCTGAATATGGTGAGCCTCATTTAATGCGTAATCTGCTTCCTTTAATTTTTCTCTTGCTCCTTCAAAGTCGCCTTGCCTTGCGGCAAGCAGTGCTTCCATGGCAGCACTGCGGCCGTTGCCGCCATGGAGAATAATTTGAAAGATTACATGTTCTAAATTTTCCATTCTGTTTCCCTCACCTACTGAAAATTAGCCAGTATTAAAGTTGCCAGTTGATTTCCGCTCCAGGCTCCCCTGTCCCATACTCCCGCAGGAGTCTCGCTGTATCCGCGTCCAATCAACTTGGTTACAAAATCAACATGATCTTTAACCCAGCCTATGATTAATGAACTGTGGTAAATATTCTTTATGGGCATCGAGCATTTCGTCTAATATGACTTTTGCGACGCGATCGCTTGGGACAAAAGGATTTATTGTCATGGCCAGTAACGCTGTCGCATAATCCCCACTGATTGCCGCTTCAATCGCTACCCTTTCAAAAGATTTCACTTGTTGAACAAGTCCACGAACTTGAATTGGCAGATCGCCAACTGCAATAGGTTTCGGCCCATCCTTTGTAATGATACAGCTGATTTCTACAGCGGAATCAAATGGGATACTTGAGATTGCTCCCTTATTTATGGTGTTAACTGCCTGGATGTCACATTTGTCAGTATACATTGAATGGATGAGTCTTACTGCAGCATCACTATAATAGGCGCCGCCTCTCTTTTCTAATTGAGGCGGCTTAATGGCTAAATGAGGGTCTCTATATAACTCAAACAGCTCTTCTTCTAGCTTTTTAACGACCTCGGCACGTGTCCCGCCTTCTTGATAATTTTTCAATTCTTTTTCAAGCATATCTCCAGATTTATAATAGTAATTATGATACGGGCACGGGAAAACATCTAACGCCTTCAAAAACTCTGGCTCCCAACCCATGGCATGAATGTTTTGCATTGTAATGCTTTTCTTTGGATCATTAATGAAGGAAATCACTTGATCTTTAACGGATACACCATCGACAAAAACATTTAATCCGTACACCATGTGATTTAATCCTGCAAAATCAATTCTTACTCTGTCAGGGTCTACTTCTAATAGTTTTGCAACGCCCATTTCCATTCCAATTGGCACATTACACAATCCTACCACTCTATCAATATTACTGTAACGAAGGACAGCCTCTGTGACCATCCCAGCAGGATTTGTAAAGTTTATAAGCCAGGCATTCGGGCAGACCTCTTCCATTTCCCGGCAAATATCAAGGATTACCGGAATAGTTCTAAGTGCTTTAAATAAACCTCCAGGTCCATTTGTTTCCTGACCCAGTACACCGTGCTTCAACGGAATACTCTCATCCTTCATTCGCGCTTCAAGCAAACCAACACGAAATTGAGTGGTAACGAAATCCGCAGACTTTAACGCTTCTTTTCGGTCTAATGTCAAATGGATTTTAATCGGAACTCCTGCCTTTTCCACCATTCTTTTTGCAAGATTACCGACAACTTCAAGCTTTTCCTTGCCTTCTTCAACGTCGACCAACCATAATTCACGGACTGGCAGTTCGTTATAATATTTAATAAATCCCTCAATAAGTTCGGGGGTATAGCTCGATCCCCCTCCTATCGTTACGATTTTTAAACCTTCTTTCATTTTTTTACACCTCTGGATGTTCGATTATTTATTGGTTGTATACCTCCAATACCTACCTTAATTACATGTTTAAGGTATCAGTGCGTTGGGATGATGTTTCACCTTTTTCCCTTCTTGCCTCAATTCGTCCCTGAGCGATAACAAAAGGCAGATAAAGAGCGACCGAAATGATTAAATTCACTAATGCTAAAAGAGCACCTGATACATGCCCGCCTGTTGCTAGTAAACCTCCTACAATCGCAGGTGTCACCCATGGGATATCAGCAACAACTGGATGAACCAAACCTAAACTAATAGATGTATAGGCTACTATGGTCATGATGATTGGTCCTAGTATAAACGGAATGAACCAGATGGGATTCAAAACAATTGGCAATCCGAAAAGAATAGGTTCATTGATTTGAAATATCCCTGGAGGAGTACCTAACGCAATTAATTGCTTATTACGCCTGCGACCGGAGATAAACATCGCTATCAATAACCCTAAAGTAGCACCCGAACCCCCAAGATACACAAATGCATCTAAGAAAGATCCAGATAAAATGTGGTATTTTCCTAAATCCTGTACACCTTGTGCATACATATTTACATTTTCTTGTCCCAGTTTGGTCATTAAAGGAGTTGTAATTCCTCCAAGTATGTTTGGACCATGAAGACCGAGAATCCAAAATCCGTGCACCAAGAATACGATTAAAATAGCAAACAGCATTGAATCTACTGCACCCGTAAGCGGTGAAACGAGTACTTTATTGATCCAATCGTTTAAATAAGCGCCATCACTAATAAATTTGCGTAAAATAAGCCCAAACAATCCGATGGTAAAAATGGTTGCCATTCCTGGAAGAAGCTTTGCAAATGAACGAGATACCGCTGGCGGAACTCCATCAGGCAATTTAATGACTAAAAACTTGATTTTAGCTAAACGAACAAAGAGTTCAGTCGTGACAATCGCAACAATAATACCAGTGAAAAGGGCTGTGGCATTAAAATAATTCCAGCCAATGAATCCCCACGCTCCACCGGTAACGGCCTCTCCACCCTCTGGAGTAATGGATACGTTGGCAACTTGAGGAATCAGAACAAAGAAGGACGCACCTGCTACAAGCATCGCTTCGAATCCATCGTCCCCGTAAGACTTTGCCAATTTATTTGCAATCCCAAAAACCGCAAATATGGTCATGAAGGCAAGGGTGCCCCACCAAATATCTCCCCCCAATGTTGTCCACGTTTCACCGAAAAGAGATATCATAAATTTTTCATAATATTTACCAATACCAGGTACTTTTCCTAGGTTGTTTAATAGTACTGCTAACGAACCAATCATGGTAATCGCGATCATTCCCACCAAAGCGTCACGGATGGCAAGAAGATGCCTATTGTTACCAAGCTTATTCGCGAAAGGCATAATAAATTTATCAATAAAATTCATCATGTGACCTACACCCCTTTAATTAGATTCATTGCCTGTTTCAAAACCTCTTCTCCATTGCAAAGACCATAATGCTGTGGGTTAATAGCATCTACCGGAATACCCTGCTTTTCTCCTGCCTTTTTAAGCTGAGGCAGCATATAGCGAACTTGTGGACCAAGGAGCAGTACGTCTGCCTTGTTAATCTGGTCATTTATTTCAGTAGAACCAACTGCCCAAATTTCACAACTAATCCCCTGAGATTTTGCACTTACCTCCATTTTGGAAACCAATAGACTTGTAGACATACCTGCGGAACAGCATAATAAAATCTTCATTTATATCCCCCTTAAGAAAGCGATTACATTCTCTAATCCTATTGTAAATACAATTCAGACAATTTACAATACAAATTTTATTTATTTGTTACTAATTTTATAATTTGTTATTACAAATTATAAAATTGTATTTATTATGTGCATTTGTAACCTTTTTTTGGTAATCTATAAGTATCAAGGGGGAAACCATTATGTTAGAAGAACCGAAAGACGGAAGTGCTCTGCACCTCAAAGTAAAGGATGCAATCATTCAATTGATTAACGAAGGAGAATATAAACCGGACTCACAGCTGCCAACTGAGGCAGAATTTTGTGAGAAATATGGAGTAAGCAGGACAACCGTACGAACTGCCTTACAACAACTAACAATGGAAGGTTATGTCTATCGCAAACGGGGAAGTGGAACCTTTGTTTCCGCAAAAAAAGTAAAACAAATCTTAACCACGACAGTTGACCACTTTTCCAGTCAAATTTCCATGCAGGGAAAGAAACCATCAATCAAAGTATTACAATTAGAAGTTATTCCTGCCGATGAGTATCTTAGTGAGAAATTAAAGATTCAAGAAGGAGAACCAGTTAATACGTTAGAGCGGATACGTTATGTAAATGAAGAACCAATCCAGTTTGAAACAGCCTATTTACCCTGGTATAAAACCCCGGCTATAGATAAACATGGATGTGAAAATTCATTATATAAACTATTGGAAACCCAATTTGGTATAAAGGTAAACAAGACAATTGAAACTCTTGAATTGTTTATTGCCGACCAAGAGGCAGCTGAAAAACTACATATCAGTGTTGGTGACCCTTGCTTTGCGCTTGATACCTTTGCCTACCTTCTTGATGGATCGACCATTGAATATTCAAAAACCATCTATCGTGGCGATTTGGCCCATTTCGTCATTGAAAGAAATTACTAAAGGCTGTGCAATCGACTCTGAAACCGAGAAAGGAGCCAGGTTTTCTGGCTCTTTATCGAATATAATCACTAATATAAAAAAGAAAGAGAAGCTAATAAATCGGCTTCCCTGTTTTTATTTCTGCGAGGTTATTTTATGTATTTTTTAATAGATTAGCAAAGGAATACATATTTCAAAAAACTTTAAGCACTTTGGGGAAATTGTTCTTTCTCTGTTTTTTTAAATAATAATCTTCTTAAAAACGGTATGGTCCAGCGATCCAATCCAATTTTTCCAGCATTTATTCCAGCAACTAATATAAACATTCCTAGTAAAACCATTAGAGGATTTGTACTGGTTGTTCCAGAGAACATATATGCAAAGTTCATAGTAAGTCCCATTAGTATAGAAAATGATGTAAAAATACCCAAAATTAATCCGAGACCTACTAGAAATTCCCCCCAAGGAACTATTACATTAAAAAAATCGACATATGGCAATGCTACCTCTTTTAGAAAATTCCCCCACCAAGGTTGAACAGCAGGATGTTCACCAGACATATTTTTTACTGCTCCATACATAAAGCCACTTGCATCAAATTTTCCACTAGAGATTTTTCCCCAACCAGCAGTTAACCACTGCCAACCAAGATAGAACCGAAGTAAAGTAAGCAGCATTGATACATAACGGTTTTCCTTTAAAAATTGAATAAACATAATAGCCTCCCCTAAATAATTGATAATTGTTATCATTGATAACGATTATCATTATCGTTTAAACCAATGTTTTAGTCAACAAGTGAAAAGTACTAAGTTTATTAGATAAGATAGACCAATATCCCTATTTCCTTATTTAATTAAGTGGGAAGGAATAATTTTTATTTTAAAAGCAGTTATTATTGATGTTTAATCTAATTTTAATGATTGCATAAAAAAGCCAACCCAAAATGGATTGGCTTTCAACTTATTAATTGATTCATTTTGACACAGTTACCGTCCTTGTTGCACTTACTCTACCTTTGGAATCTTTTGCATACACATATAATTTTTTTCCTGCCTTCTGCTTCGGTATTTTTACTTTATAATTCCCAGAAGCATTTGCTTTTGCTGTGTATTTTTTGGTACCGATTTTTACTGTTACCGTTGCCTTTTTCTCCGTTTTTCCTGTTACAGTTGTAGAAGTGTATCGGACCTTATTTACTGTTGGCTGGTTTGGCGCCACTTTTATAACAGATATAATCCTAGCCTTACTAACATTTCCTTTGCTGTCTTTTGCTGTCACTGATAATTTAGCCCCTGCATTTTGTACCGGTATGGTGACTTTGTAATTTCCATATTTATCAGCTTTTCCGCTATATTTTTTACCTGCTATTACCACAGTCACAGTAGCATAAGCTTCCGTTTTCCCTGTCAAAGTCCCTGCCTTGTTAGAAACATTGTTTACAGTTGGCAAATTGGGAGCCGTTTTATCTATTACTACCATTCTTGCTGATGGACTTAACGCATTCAACTTATCTTTATAGGCTACAGTCAGTTGTGTCCCAGCTTTTTGCATGGGAATAACTGCCTTGAAGTTCCCGTTTGAATCCGAAACTGTGCTGCCAATCAGCTTTGTTCCATTCATTATTTGGATCCTGACATTGCTAGCAGTTTTACCAGAAAGAGATCGATCATTATCATCAACAATGCTGACTATTGGAGCATCCAACTTTTTACTAATATAAGCAGAAGAAATATAACCTGTTAATTTTTGATCAGAAGTTTTGACTGGAACCCATACAAATTTATTTAAACTGCTGACAGATTGGTCATATTTAAAATCTCCATCAACGATAAGAGGTGTAGCTTTGGCTAATTTTTTTTTACTAGAAGAGGTACTACTAGGTTGTGCCCTCAGCGTTACACCCTCAAACGTTACAGATACCTTGTCTCCCTTATGATAAAGATGCATAGAAGTGTGCATCTGGTTCGTAATTGTATATTCTAATTTCTTAAATACAATATTATTGCTGCTGTTGGGATCATAGTAAAAGTCACCTGTAGTAAAAGGGAATTGCCCCAATTTAGTATCACCTAAGAAACTGTCTTGTTGAATCCTGGCAAAGACTTTTTCCTGATATGCTTTCGTATTTTTCAACCCATCTGATTGAACAAGAGGACTGTTTACAGGCTTAGTTCCGTTATAAGCCAATACAGGGAAGTACCAATTTTCAATAACCTCTGATCCTATCTCTTTTATTTTTGGAAGGTCCGAGCGTTGATACATACCACTAAGAATTTCAACACCAGTTTGGATATTATAATAAATATCATTTTTCAATTTTTCCTGAATATCAGGGTTTGATTGATTAGTAATTTGCATGATCCCAATTCCGTTATCATCTGAAATAAACGGCTGCCCACCCGCAGTAAACTGTCTCCAATCACTTTCTTGTGCGGCTACCGCTTTTACC
>NZ_JBALOS010000069.1:1391-6073 GCF_036962765.1 Neobacillus drentensis | reverse complement strand
TGATGTGCTGCGGAGTGGGGTTTTGGTTTGGTTTCACGACGCCATATGATGCACATTTAGCAGGCCAAGCGATCTCCGCAGAAGCACTTTCATATGACAGCCCTAGTAAAAATAAACACGTCAAAAGACCTGTTTTTAATAGAATGGATTTCATTCTTTTATTCTCCTAACCTTGTTATTTCCAATTTTCATACAGGAATATTTTATCATGATAGGTCATTGTTTTTCTATAATCCAAATAGACTATGAAAATACAGTGTTATATGATTTAAGTATAGTTGAAATCAGTATTTAATAGAAAGGACACGCTGATGAAAAAACGGATACTCCTCCTCCTGGTGCTATTCACCTATGGAATTGCTTTATTTGGTTCCTTCCAAAGGTTTCAATTTCAACTCGCACATCCTATCGTGAAGGACGTAGCTGGGTTATTACCTACAAAAGTAAAGGAAATCAAACACGGAGAAAGCAAGGGCCAATTACAGCAATGGGTAAAACAGGCCCATAAACAAAATGAAAAAATTTCTATCGCCGGAATGCAGCATAGCCAAGGCGGGCAAACGTATTATCCTGGAGCTATAATGCTAAATATGAAACAGTATAATAAAATCTTGGATTATGATCCAAAAGCAAAACAAATCACGGTGCAAAGCGGGGCAACTTGGGCAGATATACAAGAGAAAATCAATCCTGATGGGCTTGCCTTAAAGGTACAGCAATCTCAAAATATTTTTACGGTCGGCGGGTCGATGAGCGTAAACGTCCACGGCCGGGATATTCGCTATGGACCATTAATCGATACCATTGCGTCCTTTCACCTATTGCAGGCTGACGGCTCCATTATCCAAGTTAGCCGGACAAAACATCCGGAGCTATTTTCCCTTGTCATTGGAGGATACGGATTGTTCGGATTAATTTTAGATGTCACGCTAAATTTGACGAACAATGAGTTATATCAGCATGAAACGGTTCCGATGCACTACCGAGATTATTCAAATTATTTTCGTCAACATGTTCAAAGCGATCAAAATGTTCGCATGCATATTGCAAGAATATCAGTTGCACCGGATCATTTTCTAACAGATATGTATGTCACAAATTATCGCTTGGCTCCCAATCAAGGAAGATTAGCCGAATTTGAGAAATTAGAAAATCCCGATCAGATAGTTGCACTGCCGAAGTTTTCTCTTCAACTAGCCCGATATAGTGATTGGGGAAAAAATCTTTTATGGTCCACCCAGAAAAAACTTTCCATAAAACAATCAGGAAACTATGAAACAAGAAATAATGTCATGCGCACCTCAACTGATTTTATGGAGTATGGAGATCCAAGCCGTACGGAGATATTACAAGAATATTTTGTTCCTGTGGATGAATTTGCTCCCTATATCGATGATCTTCGCAACGTGTTAACGAAAGAAGAACTCAATGTCTTAAATATAACGGTTCGCTTTGTTGAAAAAAATCAACATTCAGTGATGTCCTATGCAAAGGAAGATATGTTTGCCCTCGTATGGCTTATTAATCAGCATAAAAGCGCTGACGGTATAACGAAAACACAAAAAGCTTTACGGAAACTTATTAACGTAACTTTAAAACATCGAGGAAGCTATTATCTACCCTACTATTCCTATCCAAGTAAACAAGAGTTGGAGAAAGCTTATCCGCGCAGTAAAGAGTTTTTTCGAAAAAAACGACTCTACGATCCCGATGAAACATTTATGAATTTCTTTTATAAGGAGTATGGACAATGACCTTCAGGCAACTAATTCGTGCACAAAGTATCTTGCTAACGGCAAGTAGTATTGCTTTTCCCTTTTATACTTTACTGCTTCGAAATCTCGGGGACAGCTATTCACAATTCGGTTGGGCCTATGGGCTATTTGCACTTACCTCTGCTCTCTGCCATCCATTGATTGGCCTTTTAACTGATCGGTTGGGAGATAAGGTCTTACTAATCGTTTATGCATGGGGAATGGCCGGAATGATGTTATTTGTCCCGATACTCTCGGAACTATGGCAGGTTTATACGATTCAAGTGGTGATGGGAATATTAGGAGCTATTCAAAAAACAACGGAAAAGACAGCCATATCTCGGCAAGTTACTTCAGAACAAGTAGGGAAGAAAATCGGACACTACCATTTATGGACTTCCATATGGGCCGCAGTCGGGATCATTGCTACGGGGTATATGATCGATTTTTTAACGATTGGCAGCTTGTTCTATCTTACCTCCATTCTTTATATGATTGCAGGACTTATTGTTTGGAAACGACCAAATGATCTAAACGATAAAGTTGAAAATCGATTCCCTCTTTAACTAAATGAACAAAGGCATTGGTATATGTACCAATGCCTTTGTTTGATAGAAGTGCCTAAGGAAATACAATTCTGGTTTATGAACAGTTCCTACTTTACTATTACACCGCTTTAAAAAGCGTATGTTTTTGCTCTTGAGTGTTTTTTCCTTTTTTCAAACTTACCATTGCGATAAAGGAGATACAGTAAAGTAGTGCAAGATAACCCATTGCTACCGTAACATTCGAATGCTGTAGGATATATCCTACTAATATAGGAGATAATCCTCCTAATGCTCTTCCGAAGTTAAAAATCGTGTTGGTTGCTGTGCTGCGAATTTCAACCGGATAGAAATTGCTTATTAATGCCCCATAGCCAGCGAACATACCATTCGAGAAGAATCCGACAATAGCACCGCCGATTAAAAGGCCTGCACTCCCTGACGCAAAGGAGTATAAAAAGACAGCGCCCGCGGAAGCGAATAAGAAGATCCCAAATGACCGTTTCATTCCAAATCGATCCATAAATTGACCAAACGTTAACATTCCTGCAATCATTCCTGCTGCCGTACTAATCGTCCAAAGTGCCGAATTTGAAACGGATAAACCTTGTGATTGTTGAAGCATTGATGGCAGCCAAATCATCAAACCATTATAACCTGCAATTTGGACAGTTGCCATGATTGCTAAGGCAATCGTTGTTACAGAAGTTCTTGGTGTAGCAAACAATTGCTTTAATTTCCTTTCCCTTGGCAATAGTTGTTTTTTCTTATTTGCAGCTAGCCATTCGGGAGATTCGTCTAATTTCTTTCGCACGATAAAGGCAAAAATAACCGGTACCAAGCCGATGAAGAAAAGTCCTCTCCATCCCCAGGAAGGAAGGATGATGGCGCTAAGGAGCGCAGCGAGAATCACACCGTATTGAGCGCCGATGCTAACATAAGAAGAGGCTCGTCCTTGTTTATTTTTTGGCCATGCTTCAGCTACAAGTGCCATTCCAATACCGTATTCTCCACCTGCACCTAAGCCTGCAATAAATCTATAAATGTAAACTTGCTCAATATTTGAGGCTAGTCCCGTTAACGCCGTGCCGATTGCAAATAGTAGAATCGTATAAGTAAATATTCTAACTCGCCCAAATTTATCTGCTAAGATACCGAAAATTACTCCACCAGCCAGCATTCCTAGGTTGGTAATAGAAGAAATGAGGCCTCCAGCCACCATACCAATATGAAACTCTGCAATAATCATCGACATGGCAAAGGATATAAACATGATATCCATGCCCTCTAATGTTAAACCTGCTACTGATGCGACTACTGTTTTTTTACGATAATCCATTCCTGTCGTTCTCCTTTCAAGCCTCACTGGACTTAGATTAAAAGATAGTTGGCAAAAATAAAATGCCCTTTCATCCAAAGGACAAAAAGGCATTCATATACGTGACAAAGTATATATGAAGTTTACGTTCGCCTTTTTGGACTCTCTGGACCAATTTAAAGGAATTTAATTTCATCTAATAGTAACATGATACATTTCATGTGACAATAGAAATACCTAGAAAAGTCCCTTTAAAGATGTAGGCGGTGTGCTTTTATACCATTTTGCTAAAGGATTGACTGAGACTTTTTAACGTGTAGAGTCTGCCCGTTAACAGAAATAATTCATCGTAATGATTATTTACATATTCCTCAATAATAGTAAGCCCTTCTTTAAATTGATCAACTAAATAATAGGTATACTTTCCATCCCAATCAAACTGATTAATTCTAATAAGTTCATCTGCTAGGATTTGAAATCGATACTCTTCATTAAGAAGTTTTATTTGGTACAATTTATCCGGTGTAAACCTAGTGCTGTTTTTATTATCATGACTTTTATTAACATATTTTATATAACCCTTTATATTTTCAGCCAGTAAATTCGCCTTTTGCATCTCAAAGTTCATCATTTAATCTCCTAGTACCAAAAAATATTGGATATGATTTGCTGAAATAGGAGTAATCGCCATGATACGATATCCAATACTTAGTAATTGCGACAATGTTTCGGCACAATTTTGACGTGGAGGCTCAATCGGGGCGTGGTAACTTTTATAAAGATTGAGAAATTGATTATTGGTTGTACAGTGAAGCAAAATCACATGTCTTCCAGTCCATGCTTGACCAATCATGGGTTGTGGCTGTATTTGAATTTCCCTTTTGATTCTCATATGGAACACCCTTATTCATTGATACAATAGAATATGGAAAAAACGTTGTCCAAGGTTCTTGAAAAATGGTTAAAATAATTCTTAATTTCTTGATTTACTTACATTTTACTTAGTATTCACAATGAATCAACATTTACCTTTTATTATTAACTTGTACATTACTTATGTAGAAG
>NZ_JBALOS010000069.1:0-1365 GCF_036962765.1 Neobacillus drentensis | reverse complement strand
AGATAGACGAGACTTTATTAAAAAAGGTGGTATTGGTGCACTTGCCCTTACTGTTGCATCAGCTGGAATACCAGTAGATTTTTTTAGCAGCACAGTTCATGCAGAAAAATTGGATCATAATGTTGCACTCCAATTTAAACCAGATGGAAAGTTCAAAATCGTTCAGTTTAATGATACACAAGATGATGAGCGTATTGATGTGCGAACCATCCAGCTAATGGAGAAAGTGCTTGACTCTGAGAAACCTGACTTTGTCGTGCTTAATGGCGATAACATTTCTGGTGGTTGTGATACTCCAATGGAGATGAAACAAGCCATTAACAATGTTGCACAACCGATGGAAAAAAGAGGTATCAAGTGGGCGGTAACATTCGGGAACCACGATGAAGATTCTACCCCTAAAAGCGGGCTTAATGAAGAAGATATGTTGAATATTTACATGTCCTATAAATATAATATGAATCGGCCAGGGGCAAAAGGTGTTACTGGAACTGGGAACATGAACCTTATCATTAAGAACTCTAGAGGTAACAAAGCGGCATTCAATCTCTGGCTGTTAGACAGTGGCAGGTATGCCCCACCAACCATTGCTGGTCAGGATTTTAAAGGATACCCTACGTGGGATTGGCTGCGCTTTAATCAGGTAAGCTGGTATTATGAGACCTCAAAGCGAATAGAGAAGCAATGGGGATATAAAGTTCCTTCGCTCGTTTTCATACATATCCCTCTTTGGGAACATCGATATATGTGGTATGCAAGCGTAGATGAGAGATCTGATTCTAACCATGCCCTTGCTGTTAAAAAGCACAATATTGTAGGTGAAAGAAATGAAGAGGAATGTCCGGGTCCAATCAACAGTGGTTTGTTTTCGGCCATGCTAGAGAGAGGCGATGTAAAGGGCGTATTTTGCGGTCATGATCACGTCAATAACTATATGGGTAATTATTATGGAATTTTGCTTGGCTACTCCAGTAGCACAGGGTTTGGTGCCTATGGTTTACCTGGATCTGATAGAAATAGACTTCGAGGAGCCAGAGTATTCAATTTAGACGAAAACACAGAAGGCACGCTTAGTGAAACCCACATGGTTTTTGCCAAGGATTACGGAATTGACTTAACAGCGAATGATCAAAGTATTGACCCAGAGCCACTACAGGACACTGGAAAAAATTAGAAATATATTGATCTCAAAAACTAAAGACATTAATACTCGAAATTCATATTTCTAGCAAAAAACAGGTCAAACTTTTGACCTGTTTTTACATTTTCTTATATCGTTACCTATTTACTTATCGCCGATTAAAAAATACCTCCTACACAGAACCTCGCTGTACACTATGGATTGCATAATAATAATAATAAATG
>NZ_JBALOS010000068.1:17012-17320 GCF_036962765.1 Neobacillus drentensis | reverse complement strand
TTCTTAATAATATGGTAAATGTTGAGAATTTCATAGTACTCATTTATAGTAAAAATAGATAAGTTAAAAGGAGGAGTATTTATGAACCTAGGAGCTTTTTCTGTAAGTTTAAATGTAAAAGACATTCATCTATCCAAGTCATTCTACGAAAAACTAGGATTTCAATCTTTTGGTGGGGACATTAGTCAAAATTGGCTTATTATGAAGAATGAAAATTGCATCATTGGGCTTTTCCAAGGCATGTTTGAAAAGAACATTCTAACCTTTAATCCTGGATGGAATGAAAATGCCGAAAATCTCGAATCATT
>NZ_JBALOS010000068.1:0-16955 GCF_036962765.1 Neobacillus drentensis | reverse complement strand
ACGGAATAAAAATGCTGACTGAAGCAGACGAAACAACAGAGGGACCAGCGCATTTTGTCATTGAAGATCCAGACGGGAATCAAATTCTTGTCGATCAACATCGTTGAAAAAAGAGGAAGCAAAGGCCGAAATGCTATAACACCTTAAACTTTTATAAAATATTAGACAATATTATTCTTCATAGGAAAGGATGATTGAAATGAACACGGAACAGCAGTTTACATCAAACCCCTCACTCAAAGAGAAAGCAGTGTCTTTTCTACAGCTCGTCGCATCAGGGAAAGTTCGCGAAGCATACCAGACTTACATAAGTCCTGACTTTCGTCACCACAACCCCTATTTCCGTGGCGATGCAGAATCGCTCAAGCTCGCAATGGAAGAGAATGCAGCTTTAAACCCCAACAAAATCCTTGAGGTCAAACTTGCGATTCAAGAGAAAGATACGGTTGCAGTTCACTCTCATGTTAGGCAGAATCCAAATGATCTTGGAGGAGTTGTTGTACATATCTTTCGTTTCCATGATAACCAAATCGTTGAATTGTGGGATATAGGACAACCCATACCAGAGGATTCCCCTAATGAGAACGGGATGTTCTAACTTAGCGAAATGGATGTGCTGCTAAAACACTTTTATCCTTTTTGTTGCCATATAAGTCTAACAAATTAGGAGATTACGTGGATTATTTTTTCATGAAAATATGTAACCCTTTTAGCAAATGCTTATGTAAAAGGTACATTAATCCGTTTCTGGATTAATGCACCTTTTTGTTCGGCGTTTGGACTAACCCTTTCCAATAAACATTGGATATTCCTTTTATCAAAATTCAACACAACGACGGTTTATTCCATGTTTTTAAATTCATTTCTTTTGATAGAATACGGATATCATCTTTTGTAAGGCCCGCTTCCTGCAGAGGGCTGCGGACTCCTTTTTCTTTAAGGGCTTTCATCCCCGGCCGGTAATCGCCCACATCGCTAGCTTTCGTACCGTCGGCAATATAACTGTGGCCTTTTTCAAGAGCTAACTTTGTTAAACGTTCATACAAACCAACTCTACAAAAATAGCAGCGATTCACAGGGTTTGAAACAAAGTTCTCATTTTCAAATTCCTTTATGGTTATGGTCATATACGGTACATCTATTTCCATTGCAAGCCGGACGGCCTCATCGAACTCCCGCTGCGGAAAAGTCTCAGACGCTGCAATTACTGCCAAAACGTTATCACCTAATTCCTCTTTTGCCCGAGCAAGTACAAAAGCGCTATCTACCCCTCCTGAAAAGGCAACCCTTCCCATGTCTCTCAACAATTGTCCAAGCACCTGATCTTTTTGCTTAATGGCCGTTCCATTTTTCTCACGTCCATCTTGGACTATTTCATTTTCGTACTTACCGAATAACCATGCTGTTTAACTGTTGTAGATTTTGGGCAAATGGCTGTGCAATCACACCCTTTTCGGTGATGATTCCCGACAGATAACCGTTTGGCGTAATATCAAACGACGGATAGATCGCTTCCACTCCCTTAGGAGCAATGCGCTGTCCATTTAGGGTTGTCACTTCCGCTGCGACGCGGAATTCCACTTCAATTTCGGCGCCGCTCTGAATAGAAAAGTCGATCGTATGACTAGAGGTGGCAGTATAAAAGGGAATATTATGTTTTTTGGCTGCAAGGGCGTGCATATATGTTCCGATTTTATTGGCCAAATCTCCGTTTGCCGCAACCCTGTCCGAACCGACGACCACCTTTTGCACCATTCCTTGGTTCATACAGTAACCAGACATATTATCAGTGATTAACGTGACAGGGATTCCGAACTTTTGAAGTTCATACGCGGTGATCCTCGCTCCTTGCAAGTATGGTCTTGTTTCACAAGCTATTACTTTAATATTTTTTCCTTGTTCATAAGCCTTGCGAATCACTGACAGCGCCCTTCCACCATAACCGGATCCAGCCAATGCCCCGGAATGGCAATGGGTGAGCACAGTATCGCCATCATTTATTAGATTGGCCCCATGGCTTCCAAGTAAATGCTCGAATTGCAGCTGTCGTTCTAAAATCTCGATTACCTTCGATTCGATTGTGTCAATCGGCGTCTTTTCGAAACCATTTACACAATCCATAATTTCGTCAATGGTTTTCATCAAATTAACCGCAGTCGGCCGAGTGCTTTTGAGCAAAATCGCTGCCCGATGCATCTCTTCCCGCGTTCCACCAGAATGAAGGGCGGCCAGATACATGCCCCATGCTCCTGCTATCCCGATTGCCCCCGACCCTCTAATGGTCATTTTCCTTATTGCTTCGGCCAGATCCTCCACTTTCTGGATCGTGAGAATTTCCTCTTTATGCGGCAACTCTATCTGATTAATCAATTTTAGATCTCCCTTTTCAAACCAAATGGGAAGTAAAAGCTGCTGGTCTTTTAGATTCCTGACGAATTGCTCAAGCTTGCTCATTTCATTACCTCCTTTTTACTAAGCTCGGATAGTGATGCTTGAATTTGCAATTTGATAAAAGCCTGCTTGGCTGTATCCTCTACAAGGGTGGCAATGTTATAGGCAGCTTCAAGGGAAGGACCAACAGCACATATTCCATGATCTTTCATTAATGCCGCTTTAATATCGGGGTACTTTTCAAAAACTTCGGTAACATAATAAGCTAACTCTTCTGAACCGGAGGGCGCCGCTTCCGCAACGGGTACATGGCTAAGAATCTTTTGAGCCGTTACAGTGGGCAGCGGGAGCTCAAGTCCTAAGCAAGCAAATCCGATTGCATAGTTTGGATGACAATGAACCACCGCATGGACATCAGGCCGTGTCCGGTAAATCCCTAAATGGAATCGGTACTCTTTCGAAGGCGTCCCATATCCCTCTAAAACCTCTCCATCCATCGATAAAAGGAGAGCGTCCTCCTTTGTGACTTCACCAAGGCTGATTCCTGATCTTTTTATAAGAATGGCATCACGTTCTGAAACTCGTACACTGATATTTCCGCCTGTCGCTTGTGTCAGTCCCCGGCTGTATACTTTATGAGAAATATGGACCAATTCTTTTTTCAAAAGTTCTTCTTTCACACACAATTCCCCCTATGATCGATCAATGATATTCTAAAAGGATTTTTTCAAAGTGCGGTCTAAGTTGTTCAGCTCGTTTTAATGGTTCCTGCCATTTTCCCAGCAAACCTTCTTGTCTTCTTTTCACCTCATGAAGGATTTTTTCTTCATCGATATTCACTGTTTTCCCATTCCTCACTGTCCACTCTCCATTGATGAGGACGGAATCGACAGACGAGCCATTTTCCTGGTGAACCAGTTGGGATATTGGGTCGTTCAATGGGGTCCAAAATGAATTTTTCGTTCCCAATAACACCAAATCTGCTTTTTGGCCTGATTCAATCCTGCCCAGTTCTCCTTCCATCCCCAATACCTTCCCGCCTGATGTACTCGCCATGTTAAATATCGCTGCATCCGTCAGCCAATTGGAATAATCACTTTCCCGCGGACGATGAATCATCGCAGCCAGACGCATGGCTTCAAATAAATTGTGAATGGTTCCACAATTAGAGCCGTCTGTTCCAATTGCCACATTTGCCCCCTTTTTCAAAATGGCTGGAATGGGTGCAATACCGCTTCCAAGCAGCAAATTGCTCGCTGGGTTATGAATAATGGAAACGTTTCGATTTGCTAATAGCTGGATTTCTTCACCATCCAGCCAGAGGGCATGTGCTGCCGATACTTTTTCATTCCAAAAACCTAAACGGTCGAGGTAACGGACAATGCCGCCTTGATACAGCTTCCGGCTTTGCTGAAATTGTGCTTTTGTTTCTAGCAGATGTGTATGAATCCGCAAATTTTCTTTTTCACTGAGTTCTTTGCATAGTTGTAGGGTATTTTCTGAACAACGCTGTGGAGCGTTAGGGCCTAGTTGGACAGTGATTCTTCCGTCTTTTTGATGCCATGTTGATATGAGTGTTTTATAAAAGGATTTCAATTCTTCGATTGAAGCGCGAGGTTTTTGCGAATTTTGTCTTTGAATAGATGGCGGAAAAGAGATTTGAAAAAATTGTTCGTCAGGCACATCCTGCAGCATCGGGGCAAAGGCCACCCGCATGCCGGCTTCGTCATAGGCTTTTAGCGCCGCCTCGGATGCCGCAATATGCGGAAAGTGGTCTAAGCAGCTTGTCACACCTGATTTCATCATCTCGATACAGCCAAGCAGCACAGCGTAATAAATATCGTCGTCATCAAGCGCGTGACCGTATGCGATGGTATAAAGCGCCCAGATTTCAAGCGGCAGATTGTTGGTTGTACCCTTTAACAAATTGGTATAGGAATGGTAATGAGCGTTTACCATTCCTGGAATTAACACCATGTTCTCAGCGTCGATGATTTCATCTGCGTATGCTTCAAGTTCTGTTGCCAGATTCTCTTGATGATAGATCACATGAGAGATGTTCTGCCCTTCTACCAACACTGTCCCCTTCTTATTCCCAACAGAAGGCACGTTCGAAACAATAAGGGGGTTTTTGATGAGCGTTTTTTTTGATGTCATGTCCTTGCCAATACAGCCCGTTCATATGCCTCCTGGCACGAGCAACTCTCCCTTTTTTCTGCTAGCTTAATCGCTTCGAGCATAAGCATTCTCACCGTTTCCCGTTTGCGTTCCCCTACTTCTCTATGTGCTTTCAAGGAAGGTTTGTGATCGGTTACGCCAGGAGCCATGTTGGTCGCAAGCGTGACCACGGAATAGCACATCCCGAGTTCTCGTGCAAGCGCCGCTTCCGTTGCGTTTGTCATCCCGACAACGTCCATGCCCCATTTTGAAAACAGCTGGACTTCCGCTTTCGTTTCATAACGCGGACCTTCCACACAGACCAATGTGGTTTTCTCTCTGAGCGGTTCATTGATTTCTTTTGCTGCCTGAACAAATACTTCTTGTAATTCCGGACAAAATGGTTCTGTAATGTCAACAGAATACTTTCCATATGTTTTTACACGGGTTGTCAAATCCACAAATTGATCGAGCAAGGAAAGGCTGCCGACTTCAATTTCAGGGTTGATCGCCCCTACCGCCGATACAGACAAGATTCTTGTAACCTCTAACTCTTTTAATGCCAGCATATTGGCACGATAGTTTACAAACGGCGCAAGTGTGTCATGATGCTTTCCATGCCTTGGAAGAAAATAAACTTCCTTTCCTTCCGTAACAGCATGAAAGATCGTGACATCGCCATACTCTGTATGTACCGTTTTTTCCACCATGTTTTCAAACAGCTGATAGAATCCCGTTCCGCCAATGATTCCTAATTTCATATTTTCCACCTCAAATAATCAGATATTTTTTAGAAGCATATAGTCGTGATAAGACTTGGCACACTGACAGCTCTTCTGTTCTGGAAGTATCGCAAGCGTTTTTACAATGAGCGTTTTGACTTGCTCTTTGTTGACGGCTGCGACCCTTTTATGCGTTGCCAAATCCGGAGGAATAGGGGCATAACCCGTGGCGAGATCGGTTGAGAGCGTGACCGCCGAATAACAGATTCCCAGCTCTCTTGCCAAGGCGGCTTCCGTTGAATTGGTCATGCCTACTACATCCATTCCCCATGAAGAGAAAAGTTGCAGTTCACTGCGGGATTCATAGATTGGTCCATCCACACAGATGAGAGTCGTATTTTCATATAAGGTCTGACAATTCTCCGTAGCTGCCGTTCTCACCGCCTGTTGAAGATCTGGGCAAAACGGATGGGTCATATCGGCTGAAAATTGGCCGTATGTATTGTCCCTCCTTCGCGAGAAATCGACAAATTGATCCGGCAAGGATAACCCCCCAATGGGAATGTCCGGATTAATGGAACCTACAGCCGATACGGCGATGACTTGATCAACCCCGGCTTTTTTGAGGGCTATCATATTCGCTTTATAATTCACATAGGGCGCCAGCACCCCATGCTCCGTTCCATGCCTTGGCAAAAAATAAACCTCTTTGTCCTCAAACTCCCCTTTAAGCAGGGCAACCTGCCCGTAATCCGTTTCGATGCACTGCTCGGTAAGCGCGTGAAACAGATCATACAATCCCGTGCCGCCAATCAAGCCGATTTTCAATGCGTTTCCTCCTTATCCCAATATTTTTTCCATCAATGCGGATGCGGCTGTGCCGCCCAGCCAAACACCCACAATGCCGACAATACCCGCGAATACAGGCGGTGCTGGAAGCGGGAGCCGGACGACCTTAAAGACAGCCCCCACAATGATGCCCGCAATCAGGGCTAAGAATATCTCTCTCATACCTTCTCACCTTCCAGCTCATTTGAAAAAGGAACGTCTATCTTATTGGCTTCAGGTGCAGGTCGTAAAAAGTCAAAGTCACAGCCTTCATCCGCCTGCAGCACATGCTGACGGAATAACCAGCCATAGCCTCGCTTGTAGTCAGAAAACTGAGGCGGATTCCACTCGTTTCTTCTGCGTTCGAGCTCCTCTTCTGAAATCAGCAGCTCCAGCGAGCGGTTTTCAACGTCCAGCTCAATCCAATCGCCGTCTTTAACCAAGCCGATGGCCCCGCCGACTGCTGCTTCCGGAGAAGCATGAAGAACGACTGTCCCAAAGGCGGTGCCGCTCATGCGGCAATCCGATAGGCGTACCATGTCTCGAACCCCTTGCTTCAGAAGCTTATTGGGAATGGGAATCATCCCGGCCTCCGGCATACCCGGCGCACCGACAGGACCCGCATTTTGCAAAACAAGCACACTGTCCCGATCGACCTCAAGATTCGGATCGTTCACCCGCTTTTCCATATCCGCAATGGAAGTGAACACAACCGCTTTCCCGCGGTGTTTCAGCAAGGTTTTGTCAATCGCTGCTTTCGGTTTCATAATCGCGCCATTCGGAGCCAGGTTGCCCCGCAGTACCGCGATACCTCCTTCTGGATGAAGCGGCTCTTGGAAAGGCCTAATAATATCTCGATACACTTCATCTACTTGAACATGGCTCAAATTTTCGCCGAGCGATTTGCCCGTAACGGTCAGCTCCCCACGGTGAAGAAGCGGAGACAGTTCTTTTAAAACAGCGGGGATGCCGCCTGCATGATATAAGTCTTCCATTTGATAACGGCCTGCCGGTCTTAAATTGGCAATAAACGGGGTGGTTCGGCTTAGTCTCTCAAAGTCTCCTAACGTAAGATGGATGCCCAGCCTTCTGGCGATGGCAATCAGATGGATGACGGCATTCGTCGATCCCCCTACAGCCATCAAGGTTCGAACCGCATTTTCAAAAGCTCCCTTTGTCATGATGTCAGCGGGACGAATATTGTTTTCCACCATTTGCACAATCGCTTTTCCCGTTTCCCTTGCCAGACGCATCCGTTCATTTACGGTTGCCGGTGCTGCGCAGGCACCAGGGAGCATCATGCCCATCGCCTCTGCACAAGCGGCAATCGTGCTGGCAGAGCCCATAACCATACAATGTCCCGCCGTCGGCGCCAATTGGGCATTAATGTTCTTAATTTCTTCCTCACTCACGGTTCCGGCCTGATACTCCTGCCAGTAAAAGCGGCAATCGGAACACGCTCCAAGCGTTTCTCCTTTATATTTGCCGTTATTCATCGGCCCGCCCGTGAAAGCAATGGCCGGCTTGTTCGCACTTGCTGCTCCCATCAGCTGAGCAGGCAGCACCTTGTCGCAGCCGCCAATTAACACCACTCCGTCAATTGGCTGAGCCGTAATCATTTCCTCCGTATCCATCGCCGCCAAATTACGGTAAAGCATGGTCGTAGGGCTTGTAAACATCTCGCCGAGGGAAATGGTCGGAAACTCAAGCGGAGTACCTCCCGCCATTAGGACACCCTGTTTAATCGCCTCCACCAATGGTTGTATGTGGCTGTGACAGCGGTTCACTTCGCTATACGTATTGCATATACCGATAACCGGCTTTTCAAAATCAGCCTCATCGTGGCCAAGATGGCGCTGAAAGGCCATGCGGAGAAATTGACTGAAGCCAGCATCACCATAGGATGTATGTGTTTTTTTCATATACTTTCTCCTCTCAATGAACCGGTATGGAGAGATTTAGTGTTCCATCCTCCGTAAACGGTATCTCAAATGGAGTTGACTGAATGTCAACCATCCCTTTGAGCTCGCCCACAAGATTTTCCGTTATAGACAAATGTTCAAGCTCCAGTGTATTTTCAATCACTGCTAATCTCAAAGACATAGGGTTGTCGATTCCAAGACTATGGACTGCCGCTCCAATGGCTTCCTCATCGTTAGGCAGTACAAGAGGGATCATCCCTCTTTGTACGTAAGTGCTAGTCAAACAATTCAAGTATGTTTTTTGCTTATCCACTTTTTGATACAGTCTTTCGGTTGTTAAATCGGCAAGACCAATACCCGTCGCATTTCCGTGTGAGACATTATCGAGATCAAGGACCACAATTCTTTTATAGGCGGGTTTCTCGGGCTCTGGTACACCGAATATTTTGTTACGTCCGATTACGTTCGTATCCATACCCGTTCCGCTGTAGTTTTTCCCCATTGTTTTAATAATGAGGAGATCCAGTTTCTCAATAGGAATTCTTGGAAAATAGGACTTTGCTAGTTCTAAAAGCTTTTGCTCTTGCACAATGATTTCATCAGGCCGGATGACTTCCAAGTTGGCCGTTTCATCATAGCTGTTTTCAACAATCCCAATGCCTGCAAGTACTTTTCCGGTTTGAAGAATGGCTCCTCCCACTTCACGGATGGTTTCAGACATGTTGGCAGGACCTTGGCGATGCAGCTGGTTAGCGCCCTTCGCCTTACCCAAACCAACGGTAATCATTTTTAACAGGCCGCTTTCATTCGGTCCTCGGAACGACGTATGCAGTTTAATGCGATTCATGACGATAATCCCGTCTGCTTCCCAGGCATATCGATCGCAAAACATCGTAAAGCCGTTTTTCGTTTTGCCGACATCAAGCACTTCATCGGAAGTAACGATGTGGCAGCCGACCGTTTCCTCGGTAAAACCGAGACTAGTTAACACATCAAGCTGCCCCTCCGCTGTTCCGCCTCCGTGGCTTCCCATAGCTCCGATAATAAAAGGGGAACATCCTACTTCTTTTAGGTAATCTACGACCGTCTTTACAATTAATACCCGGTTGCTGATCCCTCTGCTTCCCACCGTTATCGCGATTGAATTCCCTTTAGGAATGGAAGGCAGATTTCGCTTGAGCTCCTCCTTTACATGAAGTTCAAGGTCCAGTATTTTGTTTTGCGGAAATCGCTGCTTTACCTGCACAAGTTTCGGCAGATTCATCGTATCCACCTCTTATAATTCTTTTATGGCAACGGAAACGTATTTCATCTCGATGAATTCTTGGATGCCCTCATGGCCTCCTTCTCGTCCGAGACCAGACTCTTTCATACCGCCGAACGGAGCTTCTGCCGTACCAGGGAACACATCATTAATGCCGATAATGCCATACTCCAACTTTTCCATCACGTTAATGGCCTTAGACAGATCATTGGTAAACAGGAATGCCGCCAGCCCATAATCTGTATTATTGGCTGCCTTGATCGCCTCATCAATACTTGCAAACGGCACAATCGGTACAACAGGTCCAAATGTTTCCTCGCTCATGATTTTCATCTCATTTGACACATTTGTCAGAATAGTAGGTTCATAGTAATAGCCTCCCGGGCCATTCCATTCCTTTCCGCCCGCTGTTACAACAGCGCCTTTAGTAACAGCATCCTCTACCTGTCCTTTTACTTTCTCCAATCCGCCTTTATCAATAAGCGGCCCAATCGTTACGCCTTCATCCAATCCATTGCCCAATTGTAACTGTCTTACTTTTTCTTGCAGTTTTTGTGTAAATTCTTCCTTCACATTCTCGTGGACGAAAATCCGGTTTGTACAAATACACGTCTGGCCGCAATTTCGATATTTACTTGCGACAGCCTGTTCCGCGGCAAGATCGAGATCCGCATCATCCAATACGAGCAGCGGGGCATGGCCGCCTAATTCCAACGACAATTTTTTAACGTTTTGCGCGCTTCCTTTCATTAACAGCTTTCCGACTTCCGTCGATCCCGTAAAAGTAATCGAGCGGACATCAGAGCTTTCCATCAACACGTTGCCGATTTCGACTGGATCTCCCGTCACAAGGTTAAGAACTCCTTTTGGCACCCCGACTTCTTCAAATATTCGTACTATTTCAATCGCACTAAGCGGTGTCTGTTCCGCTGGTTTCAGTACAACCGTGCATCCCGCGGCAATCGCTGGCGCCACCTTTCGTGTAACCATCGCAGAAGGAAAGTTCCATGGGGTAATGGCCGCCACCACACCAATCGGTTTTGGCACCACCCATAAACGCTTGCCTTTTTTGGATGCCGGAATCATCTCGCCGTATACACGATTCGCCTCCTCGGCATACCACAGCAGGAAACTGGCAGCAAATTCTATTTCACCGCGGGCTTCTTGAAGCGGCTTTCCTTGCTCCATTGTCAATAATCTTGCCAGCTCTTCTTTGCGTTCCATCATTTTGTGATAGGCTTTGTACAAATAACCGGAACGTTCTCTTGCCGTCAGGTTCGCCCATGGCTCAAAAGCAGCCTTTGCTGCTTGGACGGCGAGCTCCGTTTCTTCCCCCGAACCATTGGGAACTTCTGCAATTTTTTCACGAGTAGCCGGATTGAATACATCTATTACATCCCCTTTGGCAGCACTTATCCATTCCCCGTTAATGTACATGCCATGCTTGGTGCCAACTAACATCAAAATCACTCCTCTGATTATTTAGCCGTAATTTTTCCTGCTTTCGTAAGAGACGGGAACCAATATTTTTTCCCCTGAGCCTTCTTCACTTCGTCCCATTCCGCCAGAATCTGCGCAGCTAAATTCGCTACACGTACGCTTTTTTCAATCCCGCCGTAAGTAAACTCATCCGTAATTCTGTTGGCAACCACTGTACATACAGAACCCGTTCGAAGTCCATAAAGGCCGCCCAAGGTAAAGATCGTCGCAGCTTCCATTTCAAAATTCATTACGTTTGCTTTCCGTAAATCCTCTACTTTATTAGCAAAGAAGGTTTGATCATATCCTCTAAACCCTTTCCGGCCTTGTCCGCAGTACCAAGAAGCAGATGAACAGGAAACCCCGACGTGGTAGGTGTAGTTCAGCTGTTCAGCTGCCTCTACAAGCGCCGCCGTCACTTCGTAATGGGCACTTGCCGGATAACGCTCATCCACATAAAACGGGCTAGTTCCGTCATGGCGCACTGCACCTGAAGAAATGATTAGTTCCCCCGGCTGGATATAGTCTTGAATCGCGGCAGTAGTGCCGACCCGGATGAACGTTTCACCGCCGAGCTCTGCGAGTTCTTCAAAGGCGCTGGCTGTAGAACCTCCGCCTGCACCGGTCGAACAAGCGGAAATCTCTACTCCGCCGATTTTTCCAGAAAATGTCCGATGCTCACGATAATTCGCCACTTTTCTGCTCTCATCCCACTCTTCGCCAATCAAATCGACACGTTCCGGATCGCCTGGGAGCAGCACAAATTTGGCAATATCGCCTTCCTTGCAGCGAATATGATATTGTAGTCCTTCATCCATTACCGGTTTTGATGCATTCGATTTCCATTCTGTCATTGTACAATCACTCCATTCGAATTTTTCACTTTAATTCCATCTTCTTTTGAAAAATAAACTTCAGGCACGCACCTTGATATATTTTCTTCGGTGCTAAGCCGAATATCTTCTCTGCAATTAATTCTTCTCATCGTTTCTCCGCTTCCGGAATCTTCGAAAGCCATATTCGTGTCCGGATAAACCGAAAGTAAATGACGGCTGATTTTTGCTGAGTCTTTCAGCGATGGCACCAAATTTTGCGCCCTTGCTGCTTCCTCTCCATACTGCAGCAGAACACCTGCGCAATAGACGTCATCGAGTGCGGCAATTTGTCCATTTTCCCTTCCCGCACAAACAATGGTGACACTACCCTTCAGCTCTTTTGCTTTGCTGACTGCTTTTTCCATAACCGCTTTTGCGTTATGCAGGGAACCGATCAATATCTCTTTTATCCCGTATTTCCAAAGTGTTAACCCAGCAAGCGTGCCGTTTGTCGTCCGCATCACCACTCGCTTCCCCTCCATCCCCATGGAGCGAATGGAGCTCAAAGACGGGCTGAACTGTGCAGACGGAGAAATCTTTCCGTCGTGTTCCTCCGCACATACAAGCGTCCCATCATGAAGGTAATCGTGCCGTTCGGCAAGCGTTTTGATTTCATCCTCTGTTAAGATGATTTCGGCACAGCCTTTTTCAAACATGGTGACAATCGCTGAAGTAGCCCGCAATACATCTACCAGCACACATACCTGCGTCTGCCCCGCATTAATTTCCTTTGGCATAAAAGCGACTTCAAACTTCATTTCATTCATTCAATTCCCCCCTCCCTTTTCCTTACATCCATTTCGACGCTACTAAATAAACGGTTAACACCACCCAGATTAGGACAAAGGCAACCCCTTTTTTACTTATCTTAATCGTCCTGATATAGGTTCTGTCGGAATAGGCGCCATACCCTTTTGCTTCCATTGTATTGGCTGTAACCCTAACCCTTCTTAAAGCCCCCATTAAAAGTGGCAGACTGAAACGCTTCAAGTTTTCCGCTTTATTTTTCAGCCCTTTTTGTTTCCCGACACCGCGAATGGTTTGAGCGGCTTCGATGATACGAGCTTCACTTTCAAGTGTCGGGACAAATCGAAGCGCGACAAAGATAGAATAGGCATATCTGTACGGAATTTTCAGCTGTTTTGTCAATGAAATGACAATATCCCTTGGATCGCTTGTTGCTACGAATACGAGAGATGATGTGAAAATAGTCAATATTCTGAAAGTAATAGCTGTTGCGAAGTTAACAGACTCCTTGTAGATATGGAGCGGCCCAACCGTAAAAAGTTGTGAATGTCCTGGAACAAATAAAACTTGAAGGATAAAAAATCCAATGCTGAACAGCAGCATAATCCAAATACCGCGGAACACAAATTTCGGACTGAGCCGAGCCAAAAGGAAAGCCGTCATCAAGGTAACCACAAACAATCCAATCTGTGGAAAGGCTGTTTCATAGATGAAAACGAGCACTGAAATACACATCATCCAAACAATTTTTGTGAGCGGATCAACGTCATGCATGAATGACTTTTTTTCCTGATATTGAAAGGCCATGCTCATAGGGCTTGTTTTACCCCCTCTCTGTTCTGCATAAATTGTTCAATGGTAATGACGCCATGCTCCAGCTTCCTGCCAGCCAAGCGTTTCGCCAGCTGTGAAATCGGCGGTTCGATCAGTGACGCTTTCTTTAAGATGTCTTCCTGTAAAAACAGGTCGCCAATATCACCGTTATAAATTTTTTCCCCATTATGCATAACCAGGGCGGTGTTCGCCCATTTGCACACAAGGCGAATATCGTGGGTAATCATAATGACTGTTTTTCCTTGTTCCTGCAGGCGGTGGCACAATTCAAGCAGCTTTGTGGCACTGGCGTAGTCTTGTCCGGTTGTCGGCTCATCGAGAATGACAATGTCTTGACCGAGAATTAACGAGGCAATCACGCTTAACCTGCGCTTCTCCCCGCCGCTCAGCACAAATGGATGCTTATCTTTCGCTTCAAGCAATTTAATGCTTTCAAGCGATTCGATCCCCTGCTGGATAATTTCCTGCGGCAGGTCCTCATCTTTTCCGATGCCTTGCTGGACTCTAAGGCTGTAAATGGCTTCTTCAAACACATTATCCGCCACAAATTGGTGCTCAGGATTTTGAAACACATAGCCGATATGCTCTGTCATATCAAGCAGCTTTTTATAGTGAATGTCTTCACCATTTACGAAAATTGTTTTTTTAGGAGGTTTAATAATGCCCATTAAATGCTTGACCAATGTCGTTTTTCCGGAGCCGTTCGTGCCAAGGATAGCGACAAAGTCTCCTTTTTTGATAGAGAAACTGACATTTTTCAAGGCATAGGTGCCATTCGGATAGCGATAATTTAACTTATCAACAGTAATGCAATCAGCTGAGCTGGGTTGTGAGCGGAAAGGATGGCTTGACGGCAAAAAGGCATCACTCCACTTTCCTTGCAATTCTTTCGTTGCCTCATCTACGGTGATAGGAAACTTTTCAAAAGAAAAGCCTTTTTGTTGAAGTTTGACCGCTAATTCTGAGATTTCAGGGACCCATAATCCCATCTTGATTAGAAGGTCAATCGAATGTTCAAGAATTTCTCGAGGAGTGCCTTGTGAGATAATCTGCCCGTCATCAACAACAATGACACGGTCAGCTAAATGCATCAGATCGTCAATTTTATTTTCGACCACTATAATGGTATGGCCGTATTCCTTGTGAAGCAGCTGTAATAAATCAAAAATATCCTTTGTTGCTTGAGGGTCCAGATTGGCAGTTGCATTATCCAGCACCAGAATCTTTGGCTTCATGGAGAGAACGGAAGCAATTCCTACTTTTTGTTTCTGCCCTCCTGACAGCTCAAACACCTTTCTTGTTTCAAATCCCTGCATCCCCACTTTTTCTAGTGCATCTTTGATGCGATGACGGATTTCTTGTGGTTCGACCTTTAAATTTTCCGGTGCAAAGGCGACCTCGTCTTCGACATAAATATTGCATAGCTGCGCGTCCGGGTCCTGGAACACCAATCCCATGCTGGTGGATAAATCCTTCAGTTCAAGATGCAGCACCTCTTTGCCGTCAACGATGATCTCTCCCTCTATTTTCCCATCCAGCACATTGGGGATAATCCCATTAAAGGTTTGACAGATGGTGCTTTTTCCTGACCCGCTTGGTCCAACAATTAACACAAACTCACCTTCATGGATTTGAAGAGAAAGATTTTTTAAAACGGGCTCCGTTTCATCTTCATAGGTGTAGGTGAGATTTTTAAGCTCGATAATTGGGGTCAATCGTATTCACCCTTCCTGCTTTGCGGTCTTTAGCAATCTTAAAGCCTTTTAAAATATCTGTCTTTTCTAGTAAATCGCCAATGGCCTTGCTCAGCCAGCCCGATAAAACAATACCGCTCACACAGCGTACTCCAAAAGCAATAATTAAAACGGTCCAACCCCATTTATAGTATCCAAACCAAAAGGATGCGATGACGAACCAGACCGGTACAGCAAACAACCCTGATAACGCAGTACTCAGCCAATCCCAACGCTTATAACGGAATAATAAGTACCCCAATTCAGCTCCTAAGCCATCCGTTATCGCAGCTGTAATCGAAATGAGGCCGTTCGGGTTTCCAGATAGTATTTGTACAACCCCTGCAAGTGTTAAAGTAAAAAATGCCGCACCCGGTTTCCGAATGATATAAGCTGCCAATACGCCAGAAATAGAGAAGAGTCCTAGAGTAATAGATGTTAATATCGGGCCGCCTAGCGCTGTTAACATTTGGTTCAACATCGCCAAATAGGTCATGGCTACCCCATTCACAATCGCCAAAATGGCCATTAAGACAATATCAACCGTAGTAAGACGTTTTGATTTTTCTTTTGCCAACTTGCATTCCTCCCTGTTTTAGTTATTCCCCTCTTTAAAAACCACCCTTTACCTTTTTCAGTTTCTTCCTCACCTCCTTTAATGACTCTAACCTCTTTTTCGAACCACATTAAATTCGAATTTGTCGCTCAAATAATAGCTGTCCGAATAAAGAACGGGTACACCTGCAGTAGAATAGTGAACTTGTTTTAGTAATAGTAGAGCGCTTTTTTCATTCAAATCGAGTTTCTTTTCTACTTTTTCGTCGCTGATGACGGCTTTTAGCGTACAAATCGAAAAAGAAACCTTGTGATCGAATTTCTCTAAAAACTCCAGTAAGGATTCATGATACGTCTCTTTGTATTCAAGCTCCATTCCTGATTGATAGGGAATATAGTCTTCTACATATACGACCGATTCCCCATCAGCGGTCCTAACACGTTCGATATAAAACACATTTTTATTTTCTTTAAGCAAGAGTTGGTCCCTCACATCTTCTGGAACCACAATCACATTAGACACCACATTTTTTGTTCCAGGGAGGTATCCATGAGCCATAATAATATTGGTAGAGCTTTCCAAAGTGGTGATTGTCGTTTTTAAGCCCTTTTTGGAACCGATTACAAAATTCCCTACGCCATGACGGCTTAATAAAATCCCTTCCTGTTCAAGCGTCCTAATCGCTTCCCTAACCGTATTTCTGCTCACCCCAAGCTGTTCCGACAACTTTTGTTCTGATGGAATTTTTTGCATTGGTTCAAATTCGTTTTTGACCAGTTCGTAAATCATATCTCTCACCTGCATATATAAACTCCGATGCTCCAACTTCATCTGTTTATTCCCTCAATTCTTTCTTGTATTTGGTTATCCTCCTACGTTGGTCGTCCGATGACTTAATTTGATTTTATCCTAGTCATATCTCAAATGGCAATAAATATTTTTATTTTTTTGAAAATTTTTATTTTTTTAACAAGTTCTATTTTGTAGCGGACAACATGGAAAATTTAACCTCTTGTATTTATCAAAACTATTAGGTTTTATTTTTGTATTTAAGCTACTAGATTTCCCGCAAGTGAACATCATTATTCAGTTTGGATGCGCCTCCTTCATTAAGAAAACATGACTATGTAATACTGACATACAAATTATAAAAAGCTGTTCATCTTGCCATGCCATGCTTTCTAGTGACAAAGCATCAAGTCGAATACTTGTCCCTGTCTTAGAAGATAAAATATCAAGGACCGCTAACAATCACAAACGAATTAGGGCAAAATTAAAAGGCATGAGTCCGGTCTAATACCGTACTCGTGCCCAGGAAGCACTTAAAAATTCGTGTTTAACTTTTGGGGTTCAGATTATCATTCCTACTTTTTTCTATTTTTAATCAGAGTACCAGAATTGCCATGGGGAGGGCCATGGGGACGGTTCTAGTGGACTATAATAAAAT
>NZ_JBALOS010000067.1:0-1261 GCF_036962765.1 Neobacillus drentensis | reverse complement strand
CCAAATTTCGCAGCGGATAATTAAAATAAACCTTTATCCCACCTCTTTACTATCAGTGAGTTGGAGAGAAGACTTAAATAAGTAAAAGCCGTAATTCCAAAAAGACCTTGTATTTTTTACTTGCTCAAAATGTTGCCTCAGCAGGATAGCCTCGTTGTTCCCAGTATCCTTGAATACGAGTGGATGCAAATTCAACACGATTTACCCATTTGATAGATTTGTACCCATACATTTTTGGCACCACCAATCGAAGCGGAAAACCTTGTTCGACGCGTAGCGGCTGATTGTCCATCTTATAAGCTAGAAGAACATCGGATTCCATCGCTTCTTTAAGGGATAAACTTTCTGTATAGACCCCATCAGCAGAATAGAAGGTGATGAATGAAGCTTCTGAAGTGGGTTTTACCAATGAAACAAGCTCGCGGATGTGAATTCCTTCCCATTCCACATCCGTTACCGTCCATCCCGTAACGCATTGGAAATTTTTGATCTGTTTTGTAACAGGTAAAGACGTCAATTGATCCAAGGTAATGGATTTTTTAGTAGTTACTAGACCGTCAATTTTCAACTGGTACTTTTTGAGCGAGACCTTTGGATAGTTGTCTGTCACAGTAAAATATTTCGGAAACACATGTATCCCCGGTCTCGAATCTGTTGATACTTTCTCGCGTGTAGTGAAAAGCTTCGAGAAAGGAGTCATTGAAATTGCACCAATCACTAATCCTGAAACTCCCCATCGCAGAAATTGTCTGCGTTCTGAATCCATTTTTTTCGTCAAGTGTGTTTGGGGATATAGTGTTCCGGTTGCTTTGAAGAAACCATGGAAGATAAACCAAATTCCTAAAAGATAAGACAAATTCCCATGCCAAGCGAAGGCAGCCTCTCTTATGCTTGCGGGAAACCAATTGACCTTCCACAAAGAAAATCCAGTTAAAACGATTGCTGTACCAAAAAATATTGGCATAAACCAATCGACTTTTCGTATGCGGTTCACCTTTGGCAACTTCTTCACAATAGGAGATAATAACGACAGAAAAAAAACGATTCCAAAGAAAATATGAGCATCATAAAGGAAGAATAGATACCGTATCAGCCTTACATGAAAAAATGGGATATAAAGAGCAAGTCCTGTTACCATGAGAACTAAAAAGGATACAATGGAATAATGGTGTAGCCATACATAATATTTCGTCCATTTCCCATGAGGAAACCATTTCTTCATTTTTCCCCCTCACAATCATTATATTTTGTTGAATTATAG
>NZ_JBALOS010000066.1:0-2617 GCF_036962765.1 Neobacillus drentensis | reverse complement strand
CATACTCTTTTATTACCCTTTTATCAATAGCTGGAAATATAATATCCCGAATAATATCTTCTGGTGTAACATACCATTCTTCTGCATACTGTTTAATTTTCTTTGGCTCTGGAGGTTTAGCATTAACCAAGTTATCTGTGGAAAACATTAAAAAAACCGTAAAGAGAACAATCATTTTCTTCATGATGCTCACTCCCATAAATTTTTACAGTTAGATTTCGCATCTTCAATTAATATTATCCACTACAACCAACCCGCATCTCCAAGCCAAGCTGTTTCACTTGTTCAAATGAGACATTAATAAACCAATTTAATGATCAACTAACCTGGCCCTTTAGCTTAATAAGAACCACTGTTTCAATTTCGTGAAACAGGTCAATAATTCCTGAAAAAAAGAATTTTTTGGGGAGAGATGAACTTGTTATTATCTCAAGCATGGGAAACGTATGAATCTGATAAACGTATTGAAGGCTTTTCACCGCAAACATTAAAAGCATATAAACTACAGTCCGGCTTACTTATACGCTTTTTTAATGATGTTCAACTTGAGACGATGACTACGGATCAATTAAAAGCTTATTTAGCAAAATCAAGTGAAAGCCTTAAGCCTTCAAGTTTGGCTCATCGAATTCGTTTTATGAAATCATTGTTTCGATGGTCTCATGAAGAAGGGCATATTCCCAAAAACCCAGCAGCTAAAATAAAAGAACCTAAAACCGGGAAACGAATTCCTAAATTTTTGACCGAAATGGAAATTGAACATTTACGGGAAGCCTGTTGTTCCCCAATGGAAAAGGCATTGTTTGAATTCATGTTCTCCACTGGATGCCGAATAGGAGAAGTTGTTACCTTAGATAGAGGCAGAATTAATTGGTTGAACCGATCCGCCATTATCAGACGTAAAGGCGATAAGGAACGGGAAGTCTATTTCAAATATCCGCTGCGAAATTTGGTTAAAACGATACCTAGATAATCGTGAAGACAGAGACACTGCTATTTTTGTCACGGAACTGGATCCTCATCGAATGAGCATTGCCCAGATGCGATACATTATTAAGCGGATTTCAAACCGCGCCAGCATTAACAAAGACATTCATCCGCACCAACTAAGGCACAGCTATGCAACCCACTTATTGAATAATGGAGCACCTCTAAATGTTATTCAAAGCCTATTAGGTCATGAAAAAAGTGAAACCACCCGGATATATGCCCAGTTAAGCGGAAGCATAAGACAGGAATTATATAGGAAGTTTTTTTAGAAATAAATAAGCAACGCATCTCACGATAGCGTTGCTTTATTTCACTCTTGCACCCGTTTGTTTAAGTATATTTTTCACAATCTTGTCAAGCGCGTCAGACCAGCCGTCGTACACGTACTGATCGCCGGAGTGACCGGCGAATCCGCGCAACCAGTCTTCATGCTTTGATCGCAGGTGGAAAATCATCTCAGTGCACTCGCCGTGTGCGGTGAGTGTTAGGGTCACGACAGGGGAGTTCTCGATGGGATCATCGGGGTAGCCCCAGGTGAAAACGAGCCGTTCGAATGGTACAACATCGAGAAACACACCTCCGGTGGGATACTCCTCGCCGGTCTCGATGTTGACCATCGTATAGCGGTAGCGTCCGCCTTCGCGAACATCGAAGGAGATGGTCTTCAGGGGTGTCGAAGGCAACCAGTCGGCAAGTTCCTTCTCCTCGGTCCAGGCGCGCCACACGAGCTCTCGGCGGGCATTCAGGGTACGGGTAATGGTAAACTCCGGTTCAGATGTGGGCATGTTCATTGTTCCTCCTTTGTGGTCATGTCAAATATCTCTCACCATATTTTACCACAGGGTCGAAGATCTTGTTTAACTGCCCCTTTAGTGGAACATGCAAAAAAGCTGCCGTAGCAGCTACTGAACTTTAACTCTTGCACCAGTTAAAGAAATTACTCCTTTGAAAGTTCCATAAAGACTTTTAATTGTTTTGCAGGAATTTCGTCCATTCTTTTATACTTTTTAATTTTCCCTGTTTTATAATTGAGTAGCGTATATCCACTCTTACCGATAACATAAACCAGTGGCTTTTCTTCTTTGTATTTATAAACATTCTCCTCTGGATTTTCTTGAGTTTCAACATTGCTTAGAGAATAAGTATCCCCAGACAAAATCTGATATGTTCCATCCCCGTAAATTTCCACAGTATCTTTACCTGGTGGGTATTTATAATCATTGGAACATCCAGAAATTATGAATAGATTTATTAATAGAAAAGCAATCGATATTTTTTTCAATTTTTGTTCCTCTTTTGCTCTTTACTTCTATATTTTACCCTGTACAATAACTGTGTCCATTCTATTCGTTACAACCTCATAATACTTAATTTTGGTAAAGGCTTATTTAACTATACGGCCCGTTAGCACAACAAGAAAAAAAGGTTCGCCGAAGCGACCCCTTCTGTAACTCTTGCACCCTTTTAATAAGGGCTGTCATTATTAACCACTTAAAGAATTTGTCTATGTAAGATACGGGATAAAACGAAAACAATTAACCCAAATATCAGTAATTTTACATGTTTTGATTTACTTTTTTTTTGTTCACTCTTCTTATTTTTCGTTTCTATCATCCACATATTAATG
>NZ_JBALOS010000065.1:2062-16343 GCF_036962765.1 Neobacillus drentensis | reverse complement strand
GGCATATTTAACAAATAGTTATGTTAATATAAAGTTTGAAAAATTACAGGTTTTCTGATGTATAATATCTATAGAAATTTAATAAAGATGGTGAAGACACATGCGTACATACAACGAAAAAGTAAGCATCTATCATGGGATGGTGTCGACCATCGCTGTGAACCTAGCCAGTAATTTTTTTCCAATCTTCGCCATTTCCATTCTAGGCGCAAGTAACTATCAGGTGGGGTTGATTAACTCCCTGCCACCGTTGATTGCATTACTCATGACGATTCCAGCGGCGATCATGTTGAATCGTATAGAGAAGCAAAAGAAAACCGTCGCTATGTCTGTTTTATGGGCCAGAGTTTTGTTTTTACCTTTAGTTGGCGTGCTTTTTGTTAACTCGTCCTTTCAAGCATGGGCTTTTTTAATCATTGTGGCTTTAATGAATGTGCCCGGGACGATTTCAAATATCGGCTGGCAAACCCTCATTAGCGGAATGATCAAAGAAGAGCGCAGAGGGGAGTTTTTCAGTGACCGAAATCGGCTTCTTACGATTGTTGGGATGATTACAACTTTGATTATCGGAATCATTATGAAGAACCAAACAAACAATGCTGTCGCCTATCAGTTATTATTTGTCCTGGCGTTTCTATTTGGTTTATTAGAAGTGTTTTTCTTAATGCGGCATAAAGAAACGGCTCAGCCAAAGGCGGATAAGCAGGAAAAGAAATCGTCTATGGATTGGACGATTTTTAAGGATAATGGATACAAGTGGTTTTTAGTCACTGCCCTATGCTTTAACTTTTCATGGCAGATGGCATGGGGATTGTTTAATATCTATCATGTTAAATATGCGCATGCAACCATTCTTTGGATTAGTATTTTTTCCGTGGCGAATCAATTAGCACAAATCTTTACTTTTCCACTTTGGAAACGATGGGCAGAAAGAAAATCAAATACGTTAATGCTTGTGTGGGTTGCAGTCGGCATGGCTGCTGCACCATTTATGACGGTTTTGTCTACTAATCTAGTCTATTTAACTATCGTTCAGACGACCTCAGGGATCTTTGTTTCAGGTACGATGCTGCTTTTGTTCAACCTGTTGCTGGAGAAGTCCCCAAAGGAAAAAAGAACGTATTGCATCACAACCTATAATGTCTTGTTATCTTTCATAGCCTTCCTTTCCCCACAAATCGGCATTTGGCTACTTGAAGTAACCGGCATTCATAAATCCATGGATATCGTATCCATCTTAAGATTCCTAAGCGCGGTCGTTTTCTTACTGATGTATGTAAATTCCATGAAAAAGAGCAACCCTGTTTTGCAAAAAAGCTAACGATAAATGTTAAATCTTTGTCATCATTTATTTTGGTGCCATTTGTATGGTGCCTTTTTTGTGTTGTTTGTTTGGGATTGTTTGATGTTATTTGTGTCGTGTTATTTGTGTGGTGTTATTTGTTTGGTGTCAGGCACCGAAAGTGGACATTTGTACTCCTCCGACGGACACATGGATTAAACCCGGAATTTTGCTGTGATTGTTGTAAATATTAGTGTTGTAGTTTCATATTTTAGAAGGAGTTGTTGATTAAGGGAAGCAGGTGGGTGGATGATTAAAATAGGTCAGCAAACGATTCATTTGGATGATCTCAGTGATGACCTTAAAACGAAGGAACAGAAAGACATCCTTACTAAAATGGTGAAATCTAATGAAATTTTTCAGTATCAATCTGTAAGTCAATTAAAATTTGAACTGCTGTTCCGAACGAACACACTAAAGGCTGCTCGTGATCTGAATAATAGCAAGGTACAGTTTACGACCTTTGCGTATGCCTTTGCCAATAGAAAGTATTGGAATCGTTTAAGCAATGGCGGTTTTCTCCTTAAACCAAATGTACGACCCACAGACGCCATTCTTGACATTTTAAAAAATGGTTCACTATATGCCTTTGATTGTTCTACAGGCATCGCGATTGTCATATATCTGGCGACGCTTTATACGATTGGCAGCAGAAGGTTTGATCAACTTTTTAACGGGCTCTATTTAATGGATTGGCAATTTGATAACAACCTAAAACTCACTCAAAAATATGGTGAAGAATTCATTCCAGGTGACATTGTACATTTCAATAATCCAGATGTAAACCCGAATGAGTCACATTGGCGTGCTGAAAATGTAATCTTTATGGCCGATGACCAATACTACGGGCATGGTGTAGGTATCAAAAAGGCAAACACCATTATTACCTTCTTAAATAAAAAAAGAATACCCAACCCGCGGATCTCTGCTTATCTCATGAACCTTATTACCAGACCTGTTTTATTGATCTAAAAAATAGACCGCTGCCAATAAGGAAGCGGTCTTTTGCCTGTCCGAAGATACATTGCGGACTCACTATAAAAAACTATCCACCACAGGTGGACAGATTGCTCATTTTGTCTTTTTGTGGTGCCTGACACCAATTAAAAATTAGTAAATGCATCTTCGGCTTTGGTGTTTTCTTTTATGACTTTGTTGTCTTTTAGCCATTGGGCTGTTTTCTCCCATGTTTGTGGGTCTTGGTAGCCGAATGGTTTTTCTTTGGCGTCCATTAATGGGAGAAGGATTTCTAAGCTTTTTGTTTCAACGTCCTTCTCTAATGGGGATGTTTTATCTTCATGATTCATTAATACAGACAGACCGTCTTCTGGATGATCCTGAACGTATTTTTGACCTTTTGTAATTGCTGTCATGAACTTTTTATACACTTCTGGTTTTTCTTTTAATCCCTTTTCACTTGCGACCATCACTAATTCATAATAATCAGGTACGCCAAAGTCCGCGGGGTTTAATGTCCGCATCGGATGTCCCTCTTTTTCGAGCAGCAACTTCTCATGGTTAATATAGCCGCCAATCAAGGCATCGTTTTTTTTCATAGCCATTGAAGGGATGAGATCCCAGCCAACATCGACCATTTTTATTTTCTTGGCATCGCCGCCGTCTGCTTTCACCATGGTCTGAACAATTGCCTCATCCAATGGAATCGATGGATAGCCAATCGTTTTCCCTGCTAAATCCTTAGGGGATTGAATTGGACCATCGGCAGGAACCATTAATTGATTTAGTGGATGACGTACGATTGCTGCAAACGATTGGACCGGGATATCTTCTCCACGAGCCACGAGTACCTGTGGTTGATAACTCATGGCCATGTCGATTTGATTAGCAGCCACAAGTTTAAGTGGATCATTTGTATCTGCTGGCATTTGGATATCCACATCTAAGCCTTGGTCTTTAAAGTACCCCTTCTCCTCCGCTACAAACAGAAAGGAATGCACTGCATTTGGATACCAATCGAGCATTAAACTTACTTTTTGAAGCTTTCCATTTCCACCAGAAGCTTTTTCTGGACTCTCTTTCCCGCAAGCACTTAATAAAAGTAACACCAGACTTACAATCACTAATACACTTTTTTTCATCAGAAAGTACTTCCTCTCTAGTTGAAACGATTTTTATTTTTTAATACCTGTTTTTCTAATAAACCAATTAGTAAAAATAACACGATGCCCAGCATGGATAATAGGAAAATCGATGCGAACACGGCATCAGCCTTTAAATTACCGGACATTCTCCGACTGAAATAACCTAAACCTTCACTGGCACCCAGCCATTCCCCGATTGTCGCACCGACCACGCAATAAACTACAGACATCTTCAATCCTGAAAAAATCGCCGGTAATGCCATGGGTAACTGAATTTTTTTAAAAATCGTCCAGCGGTTGGCGCCCATGGTTAACAGTAAGTCACGATATTCATGTCCGCCTGTTTTCAACCCATCATACGTACTAACGACAATGGGAAAGAAGGCAGTTAGAATGGTCACGGCAATTTTACTCCAAATCGAATACCCAAACCACATGATAAAAATCGGTGAAATAGCTATTAGCGGCACCGTTTGGGAGATGACTAGAAACGGGTAAAGTACTTTTTCGATTGACCTCGAAAAATGCATAGCAACGCCCAATAGTAAACCACCGATCACGGACAGGCCAAAACCAATCAGAACTTCCTTTAAAGTTGCGGGTAAATGCTCCCCACACAACAATTGCTGGTTTTCACGCAATGCTGCCCAAACCGCTGATGGTGCAGGCAAAATAAATGCCGGAACTATTCCTTTCCTGACGATCCATTCCCATCCACTGACAAGAATGAGGACAACAAGGAAAAACAACCCATACTCTTCCGTCCATTTTTTCATCCTAACTCTCATTGTGTATCAGCCACTCCAATTCTTTTCTCATTGATATAAAATCAGATTGATAGATTAGTTGAGAACTCCTTGGTCGCGGCAGATTGACTTTCAGTTCTTTGATTCCAGCATCTTGGAGCACATAAACTCTGTCGCTCAAAAGGATCGCTTCCTCGAGATCATGTGTAATAAACAAAACCGTCTTTTGTAACTCCCCCCACAGCCCTAATAGCCATTTATGCATATTCCGTTTTGTGAGGGAGTCAAGAGCACCAAACGGTTCATCTAATAAGAGGAGCTCTTTTCCTGACATCAAGGTTCTTAAAAAAGCGACACGCTGCTTCATTCCTCCGGAGAGCTCATTTGGATATGTACGTTCATAATCTGCTAATCCAAATCGCGATAACCACTCTTTTATTTCTGGTAATCTCGCTTGCTTGCGCTCATTGGTAACCTCTAGTGGTAATAATACATTTTCTAAAACGGTTCTCCATGGTAACAGCAGATCTTTTTGCGGCATGTAGCCAACGCTTCCTAATCTCTTTTTAGTCTTTAGACCATCAAGCAGGATGTCCCCCTGATCTGGTTCAATTAAACCCGTAATCAATTTAAAAAGGGTGCTTTTTCCTGAACCGCTCGCACCAATAACAGAGACAAATTCTCCTCGCTTCACATTCATTGTAAGTCCTTGAAAAATTGGTTTGGCTTCCGCAAAAGAATAGGAGAGTTCTTGGATTGATAACATCTGCGAGTTAGACAGGCCACTCGCCTCCCTGGTAAACCATATCCCAAAACATATATTCAAACCGAGATGTTGTCAGGAAATGTTCTTCTAAAATCGCTAACTCCCGCTCCGGTTTGCCATCTGCCAATTTATCTAGTAAATCAATCAGCCAGGTTGCTAAGGAACCAAATTCACTAGACGAGTACATTTTCACCCACTCACCATAGAGTAGATGTTCACTAGCACCAGGATAGGTATCTGCTAGCATTTTGCTAATCTCCCAATAGCTCCACATACACGGCAAGAGTGCGGAGACTAATTCCGCAAGTGTTCCATTCTGGGCCACATTTAGCATGTACCGGGTATAGGCTAAATTAATCGGCGTTGGTATTGTCTCTTCCAGTTGTTCATCGGTAATGTCAAACCGCTTAGCATACTGTCGGTGCAGATCCATTTCTCCGTGCAAGGTCTCATGCAAAAGCTTCGCAAATGCAGCCATTGTCTCCAAATCATTTGCTTTAACGGCCCCAATTGCAAACAGCTTCGAATAGTCAATTAAATACACATAATCCTGTTTCATATACCGAATAAATGATTCGATAGGCAGGTCACCAGTGCCCATCCCGACAACAAATGGATGTTGATGGGTTTTCTCCCAAATATCACTTACTTTTTCAAAAAGTCTTTGGGTAAATCTCATTTCTTTACTGCTCCTTCCTCGTGTTGCACCACTCAGCGATAAATACAGCTAAAACCTTGGTAAAGTCCAGTAATTGACTAACTTCCACCTTCTCATTTACTGCATGGGCATCTTCCAATTTCCCTGGTCCAAAAATGACAGTAGGAATTCCGGCACGTCCAAGCCACCCTGCATCTGTAACAGTGGTGGACATCCCAACAGTTGGCTGGTACGTTAACAATTTTTCAAAGGAGTTGGATAAAACCTTTGTTCCAGGATGGTTAGCATCCATTTCTAATGAAGGAAAAATTTCTCCTCTGTCGACAATCATCGATTTTCCGCCCCAAACAAACTGTGGTGGATTCTCACGAAGCCATGGATCTGCTGCAGCAACGGCCCCAATATGCTGTTCGATTTCTTTGATGACCTCTTCATAGTCTTCATTTGGATAAAAATGAACGGTAATCCATAGTGCACAGCGATCAGCCACGAATGCTGCATGCCGCCCACCCTCAATGACCGCAGGATTAATCGTATTGGTGCCGGGAGGAAATCCTTCATAGCTTTTCGATACGGCCCAATGACGTTCTAATTCTTGAAGCCCAGAAATAATTTTCATCATTTTCTCGATCGCGCTTGCCCCTTGAACGCCACCACCCGCATGGATCATTTTCCGCCGGATTCCATCATGATAGGTTTCCTTGCTTTGAATCGTAATCCAGCCAGTTATGACACCGCCTTGTCCTTGAATATGTAAATCACTGGTATCAACCACAACAGCATAGTCAGCAGTATACCCTCTCTCCATGCATGCAAGTGTTCCCGCCTCCCCAACTTCTTCTCCAATAACCGACTGAAATTGGAGATCGCCTTGAAGCGAGATACCAAGTTCTTTTAATATTTTAATCGCGATAAGGGATGCTGCGATTCCGCCCTTCATATCAGCGACTCCACGTCCATAAATAAAACCATCAATGCAAAAGGTTGAAAATGGAGACTCCGTCCACTCTGAATGATCGCCCACTTCTGCCACATCCACATGACCATTTACAATTAAACTATTAAAGTGAGTAGGAAATTCTCCTGGTAAAACACCAACGACATTAGGATCACTCGGATAGACATCCCATTGATCGGTCTTAAATCCCAGGTCTTCTAAATATCTTTTGATAAAATTCTGAATCTCATTTGTATTCCGTGCTGGAGGACTAACTGTTGGGAACGCAATAAGTGCGGTCAACAATTCAATTAATTCCGCTTCTCTCGCTTCTACTTCTCGTGAGATGATACCATGCAGATCCTCTTTCATTTGGTCACTCCCTTACAATTCATAATTATTTCCTGATCGATGTCTCATTTTTACTCAAAATCAACACTTTTTTCCTTAAAAAAACAGACAAAATAATATATCCAAGCAGGGCTCCTGCAAACGAGCTAAATATAAATAATGGAATAAATCCAAACATAGTTGCTTTTTGACCAAGAATTAGTGTAGCGATAGGATACGCCAGGAGCGCACCTATGATTCCCGTTCCGACTACTTCACCGATAAAAGCAAGATATAATTTTCGAGTTTTCCAGAATAATAGTGAGGCAAGCAAGGCTCCGACCATACTGCCAGGAAAGGCAAACAGCGATCCTGTTCCCATTAGGTTTCTAAGTAGGGAAACACCGAAGGCCTGGGCTACAGCATAATAAGGTCCTAATAAAACAGCGGATAAGACATTCATTAAATGCTGGATCGGAAAGACCTTTGTAAATCCAATCGGAATATAGAATAGATTGCTAGAAATGGTCCCAATCGCAATCATCATCGCTGTTAACGTCAGTTTGTGCGTTTTCCTCATGATTCCACCAATCCTTATTAAATCACATTTTGTCTTAATGCCCTTGCCGCTTCCAATGGTGAATCAGCCTGGCTTATGGCTGTAATCACTGAAACCCCATCTGCTCCTGCGTTCATAACTGAACGTGCATTTTCAATTGTGATTCCGCCGATTCCGACAATCGGGGTTTCACAGCCATCTTTTCGAAGTTTTTCAATCAGGGTAGTTCCTCGAGATGGCTTGGCGTCCGCCTTTGTTTTTGTCGGAAAAACAGGTCCAATCCCAAAATAATCCGCTCCATCTCGTACCGCTGCCATCGCTTCTTCCGTGGAATGAACCGAGACCCCAAGAATTTTGGTGATGCCGATTTTCTCCCGCACTGCTTTTACCGTTTCATCATCTTGGCCGATATGAACACCATCTGCTTCAATCTCCACAGCCAACTCAATATCATCATTCACAATAAAAGGGACTTGATGTTTTCGGCAGATGGTTTGCAGTTCTTTAGCCAGTGCATATTTTTCAGATCCTGTTAATGCACCTTCCCCTTTTTCACGGAATTGAAAAAGCGTAATTCCACCTGAGATCGCCTCATCTAATACTTCAGCTGGTTCTTTCAAACAGTTGGTGCTGCCCATTATAAAATAAACTCGTAAAGCCGCACGGACATTTATCATGACCTTGCCATCTCCTTTGTTAAATTCCTTTTTCCATACGCCCAATGGTTGGTTGGACCATGTCCTTGACCAATCTCCAATTGATCCTCAATTGCCGCCTGTATAAAATCCTTCGCTTTCAAAACGGCGTCATAAACTGAAAACCCTTTGGCCAGTTCGGCGGTTAGTACCGCCGAAAACGTACAACCAGTTCCATGTGTGTTCTTTGTCTGGATTCGAGGACTTGTAAATGTGTAGAATTCCTTCCCATCAAACAATAAATCAGTCGACACGGACTCGTTTTCATCGTGACCGCCTTTGATCACTACATTCTTTACCCCCAACCCATGGAGTCTTTTGGCAGCTTCTTCTTTATCTTCATTGGTCTGAATTAACATCCCTGTAAGTACTTCCGCTTCTGGAATATTCGGCGTAATCACCTTGGAACGCGGCAATAAGAATTCTTTCATGGCAGAAATGGCTTCCAGCTGTAACAAGGAAGCACCGCCTTTCGCAATCATGACAGGGTCGACGACAACATTCTCCCACCCATAAATCTTGAGTTGCTCTGCGACCGCCTCGATGATTTCCGCATTGAACAGCATTCCTGTTTTTACCGCATCCGCACCCATATCTTTGCCAATTGCTTCAATCTGTTTGACAACGGCCTCTCTTGACATGGGGTAAACTGCGTGAACACCTAATGTATTTTGGGCTGTTACAGCGGTTAACGCCGACATCCCAAACACATCTAATTCCTGAAACGTCTTTAAGTCAGCCTGAATTCCAGCACCGCCGCCGCTATCAGAACCTGCGATCGTTAATGCTTTTTTCATGTAAAATACCCCCTCTTATTGATTCACCTTTTTAAAAGAAGCGTGTAATTGTATATCTTCGAAAGAAACCAAAGTTAATTGGTTTAAAAATTCAATTTGGAAACTACCTGGCCCCTTTTCAGCTGTTTGCCCCGCTGCCTTTTCCGCCGCGATCTCATAGTATGTTAAAGCAGCCACCGAAGCGAGAATCAAATCTTCTTCCACTCCTGCAAATGCCCCAATCACCGATGTAAGCAGACATCCCATCCCAGTCACCTTTGTCATGATAGGGTGACCATTGTAAACAAGATAGGTAGTCTCGCCATTCGAAACAACATCCTCTTTTCCAGTAATGATGACGACACATTTCCATGTTTGTGCTGCTTTTATCGCAAGAGTAACAATATCCCCGTTAGCTGTCGACCCTGCATCGACGCCTTTAATTTCCCACTTTTCACCGAGTACATTCGCAATTTCTGCTGCATTTCCCCGAATCGCTGAAACCTTTACTTCATTCATGATTCTTTGTGCCGTTTCGGTTCGGTAAGCGGTAGCCCCCGCACCAACTGGATCAAAGATAACTGGTACACCGGATTCATTGGCAGCTTTTCCGGCAATGATCATTGAATCCACCGTTTGCGGATTTAAGGTTCCAATATTCAATACCAGTGAACTCGCAATCTTGGCCATATCTGCTACTTCCTCCGCTGCATACGCCATAACCGGGGAGGCACCTAAAGCAAGAAGCCCATTGGCGGTAAAATTCGTGACCACAACATTGGTGATATTATGTACAAGCGGGTTTACCTTTCTTACTTTTTCCACCGTTTCAAACAAATTGATTTTTTCCATTTCAATCTCTCCATTTCTTTAAAAAAAAAATAAAAAAACCAGATCCAAAAACGGACCTGGTTAGCTAGTAAGAGAAAAAATTATAGATTCACTTGGCTACTTTCCTACGCTGGTATTACCCAGATCAGGTCCGAAGGGTTGAAAATTTATCCATTTTCTCTCAGCCTGTTTACAGGGCACCCCTAGTAGATACAATTCATTATTAAATTAAGTACATCATAGCGCTATGAAACTAGAATGTAAAGAAATTAGTTTTAATCGAGACTTAAGTTGACATAATATCATTATTGTAAATTCTCTATAATTAAACACCTTAAAGTTAACATAATATTATTCCTGTTTACTTTTATAAGGGAACGTCACAATAAAAGTTGACCCTTTTCCTTTTTGAGAATATATTTCTACTTTTCCAGCTAGTTTTTCCAAGCTTCGCTGCACCAAAAATAAACCGATTCCTCGATTTTCACCCTTAGTGGAATATCCTTTTACACATAAGCTATTTCGCACCTCTTCATCAATACCAGGTCCTGTATCATGGACCTCTAACACGAGTGTTTCATCATAATAGTCGAACCTTAACGTTACTTTTTTAAGTGGACAGTCCGCAACAGCATCTAGTGCATTATCGATTAAATTCCCAAGGATCGTGACCACTTCATGCGTGGTTTCCTGGTGGAGAGGTTCTGGTAAAAATCCTTCCCCAGCAATGATCAATTCACAACCGTTTTCCCTTGCAAAGCTAAGCTTTCCTAAAATAAATCCTGCTAACACAGGATCTTTAAAACGACTGACCACAAATTCCACTTCTGATTGTTGATGATTAACAATTTTGGTAATGTATGACGAGACCATTTGATAATCCTTCATATGGATTAAACCTGAAATAACATGTAGTTTATTCATAAATTCATGTGATTGGGTTCTTAGTGCCTCTGCATATAACTTGACGCCAGTTAATTGTTCAGCTAATTCCTTGATTTCGGTTTTTTCTCGGAAAGTGGCAATTGCTCCAACAATCTTTCCTTTCACGATTACAGGGACACGATTGGTTAAAACGGTGATATGATTGATTTCTTGTTCCTGGTCCAGCAGGGCCTCCCCCGTTACCAGAACTGTCGAAAGCCTTGAATTCGGCATGTAATCGTCTATTTTTCTACCTAAAAAAGGACCGTCGACCCCTGCAATTTGAAGAAGCCGAACCCCCTCATTATTAACGAGTGTGGTTATCCCAACCTGGTCAACTGCCAATATCCCTTCCTTGGTTGATTGCAGCATTGCACTTCGTTCTTCTAACAATTTTGCAACCTCACTTGGCTCAAGGCCAAATAAAATGGCTTTGATTTTTCTTGCTAAAAACAGCGCTCCTAGCACACCGACTAAAATACCTACACCGACTCCGATCAGAATGATTTTTCTGCTTTGTGCAATCGCTTGATTTACTTTTTCTAATGAGATTCCAACCGCAACGGCCCCGATTTGTTTATTCTTTTCATCAAATACAGGGACAAACGAGCGTAAAGATAATCCTAATGTCCCTTTTGCAGTCGAAATATGCTCTTTTCCTTTTAACACAGGACCTTCATCACCACCGACAAAATGTAGACCCAGGAGATGACGATTAGGATGTGATTTTCTAAGTCCATTCATGTCCATGACGACGATAAATTCAACATGGGTGGACCGTTTGAGATCATTGGCGAAGGATTGGATGTCTTTCTCTGCTTTTTTATTCTGCAATCCCATTATCACAATGGAGGATTGGGCAACAATTCTTGCAATATCCGTGGCTTTTTCTTCTTGGACTTTCCTTGTTTCTTGAGAGATTCTATTGGTAATTAAAATCTCAGTTACGAACAGTGCCATTACAACCACAATACAGACCAGCAGGGTAATCGTCGTTTGTAAACGGAGCTTTAGTTTAGGTTTTCCCATCCTGATTTTCCAGCCCAACATGTCCCTCCTACTCACACTCCATCGTATTTTTTCAAACTCCATACCGGTTAACTGGTCTCCCGACACCGCCGTAATGGATATGGATCTTCACTTTGCCTTCTTTTTCTAAATAATCAAGATACCTTCTTGCCGTTACACGTGCCATCCCAATGCCTTCTGCTACTTCTTCCGCAGAAACTGGTTCTTTTTCCTGCGCTAAAAATTCCGTAATTTTTATTAAGGTATTCATATTTAATCCCTTAGGGAGGCTGTCACTTTCAGATTCTTCCTTGTTATCAATAAATAAGAGTTGATCAAGTTCCTCTTGAACTAGAGCTTTTTTTTCTGCTAATTTCAGACGATAGTTTTTATAGTTATCTAGTGATTTTTTTATTCGATCAAAGGTAAATGGCTTCATGATATAATCAAAAGCACCTTTTTGAAGAACACCATGGATGGTTTCAATATCGCTGGCGGCAGTTATTGCAATCACATCAACGGAAATGACCTCCGAACGAAGTTCTCTTAGCATCTCCAATCCACCCATATATGGCATGTAAATGTCGATAATGGCAAGGTTGGGCCGGAGTTCTTTGACTAAACGCAGCCCCTCCATCCCGTTTGCGGCAACGCCGATAATCGAAAACCCTTCTATCCTATCAATAAATTGGCGGTGAACCTCCCGAACCATTGGATCATCTTCAATCAATAATACTTTTAACGGAAACATCCCCTGCTCCCCCTTAGAGTAATGCCTTTTATAGTAATATAATGGCCTATTTTATTTAAATAGTAAAATAATTTTAAAATGCTTGTTTACGGTATTTTTTATAACAAAAGGAACAATAAGACCAATATGACCAAAAACTTACTATTGTCTGAATTTTCATTTATCATGTGCTTGGGTGGATTGAAAGCGTTAACAGTTTTACTAAACAAAGGGGTGCATGTGGCAATGAAAATTAATTTTAAAAATCTGACTGTCCAAGTATTACTAGGGATCGTACTTGGGATTATCATCGGATTTCTTTTTCCGAAATTCGGTACAGAATTAAAGGTTTTGGCCGATATCTTTATCAAGTTAATTAAAATGGTGATTGCTCCAATTGTATTTTTTACGATTGTCATTGGAATTGGAAACATGGGGGATTTAAAAAAGGTTGGACGTATCGGAGGGAAAGCGCTCCTGTATTTTGAAATTGTTACGACGTTTGCCTTAGCGATCGGGTTACTGCTAGTTAATATCATAAAACCAGGATCTGGGTTTAATACACATTCCGTAAAAGGCGGAGATATTTCACAATTTACTGAGCAGGCAAAAGAAACAAGTCATGGATTCATTGAATTTATTTTAGGAATTATTCCAGATAATTTTGTAGGAGCCATGGCAAAGGGTGAGCTGCTCCCAATCTTATTCTTTGCCGTTCTCTTCGGAATTGCGCTTGCTTCCTTAGGCCAAAAAGGAAAACCGGTCGTTGCCTTGTTTGAGCAATTTACGGAAATATTTTTTAAAATTGTTAATATGGTGATGAAGTTTTCACCGATTGCGGCATCCGGTGCTATGGCGTATACGATTGGAAATTTTGGTCTCGGCTCGTTAGTCTCCCTTGGAAAATTGATGGGAAGCGTTTATGCAACGATGTTTATTTTTATCATTTTTGTTCTAGGGGGAATCGCAAAGCTTTATGGATTTAATATTTTAAAATTTATTGCTTATATCAAAGAAGAAATTCTCTTGGTATTAGGGACATCCTCCTCTGAGTCTGCTCTGCCAAGAATGATGGAAAGACTTGAAAAATACGGTTGTTCCAAGTCGGTGGTTGGTCTTGTTGTCCCAACTGGGTATTCGTTTAACTTGGATGGAACCGCGATTTATCTTTCGATGGCTGCACTCTTTATTGCACAGGCTTACAATGTTGATATTACAATTTGGCATCAAATCACCTTATTAGGGATTTTAATGTTAACATCAAAGGGTGCTGCCGGTGTAACTGGTTCAGGTTTTATTACCCTTGCCGCTACTCTGTCGGCTTTCCCAGTCATTCCGGTCGAAGGGATCGCCTTATTACTAGGAGTCGATCGTTTTATGTCTGAAGCCCGTGCGATTACGAACTTAATCGGAAATGGTGTGGCAACAGTGGTTGTTTCCAAGATGGAAAACGAATTCCATCCTTCCGAAGAGCTTGAAACTGCAAAAACTGAAAAATCGATTAGCGCTTAATCTTGGACAAGAATATGGCTTGGAGGATTTCCCTCCAAGCCATTTTTCTATTTTAACAAGTTAATATCTTCCCAGCCATAGGCCAACTCAATTAAGTTTGTACCAGCAAAATCAACCGTTTCGCGATTGACTACTTTTCCACCCATCTTTTCGTAGAAATAGCGGGAAGTATTATCCTGAAAGACCCAAACAAGCATAGAATGAATATTTTGGTTTAATAAATCAGCTACGACGGCTTTTATGAGTTGTTCTCCTAAACCTTGTTTCTGAAAGTCTTGTAAAATATAAATTGCATACATTTCACCGGCATATTTAGGATATTCCCCTGTTCTTTCTGGACCGCCGTTAGCAAAACCAACGATTTG
>NZ_JBALOS010000065.1:0-2046 GCF_036962765.1 Neobacillus drentensis | reverse complement strand
CATTATCATCTTCGGCTACAAACACCTGACCATTTGGTATGGTTTGTTCCCAAAGATCTGCCCGTTTTTCATAGGTTAAATCATTGATATATTCATTTGGGACAATGTTTGCGTATGTGGTTCTCCAACTATCAACATGCACTCTAGCGATTCCTGCCACATCAGCTAAAACTGCTTTTCTTATTTTCAACGTATTCACCTCGATATTTGGTGGTTTGCTGGTTACAATCAGGGTTTCTTAACTTTTTGCCAGTTCCATTAGCTCCTTCAGCTCATTGGTAAAGCCTTTAACTGCCCGATTTTCCACGACTGTAACAGGAACTCCAAGAAAGCCGTATTTCTCTACTTCCTTTTGGTATTCTGGATTAATGGACAAATCTCTGGTCTCAAATGCAATTCCTTCTTCACTAAGGACTTTTTTGACCATTGTGCACTCGATACAGTCTTTGGTGGTATAGACGATTACTTGCTTGCTCATTGTTTGTTTTCCCCTTTTATTTATGATAATTTATTTTTCTTTATCAGATGTTAATCGAAAAAAATATGATCTGCTACCAAGGAATCACCTATATTCATTACTCCAAATGAAAATTTCTTCTGTCTTCTTTTATCGGTAGGCGATCCAGGGTTGAAAAGCAAAATCTCATTTTCGTACTTTTTAATAGGAATATGGGAATGGCCAAAAATGAGGCAATCCAGTTTCTCACCTTCAAAGGCAAGAATGGCTCTTTTTTCTGTTGTTTTCCCTTTGCCATGACCATGTGTTATCCCAATTTTAAACCCGCATACTTCAATAACTCGGTTTTCCGGAAATATGTCCTTGATTTCATCTCCATCTACATTACCATATACACCAACAACTTTGGCATAGGATTTTAGATCATTATATACGTCAATTGTCTGCCAATCACCTGCATGTATGATTAGATTAGCATTGACTAATTCTTCAATTAATCTAGGAGGCAAGCCTTTCGCTCTTTTGGGCAAATGTGTATCTGAAAGGACAACAATTTTCATAATCATACTCCATTCTAAGTTCAACTCATAATAATCCGTTTATAATTGAAAATAATCTTGTGTTCTTCCATAATCTTACCGAAACTTCTTCTGACAATTTTTTTATTTTCGAAATTGCCTTAATGGATTCAAGCATCATATTCGGATGTGTCATAGTTCCCCAAAATGGACCTTCAAATGGCCACGGACCATCTGTTTCAATCATCATTTGTTCTAGCGGATATCTTTGAACTAATAGTTGTATTTCTTCATCATAGACAACTTCCGGTGTAACCGATATATAATAGCCATTTTCTTTCATTCTTGTCATTGTTTTCTCTTCTCCTTTAAACCAATGAAAATGGGCGTTTTTGAAGGAGTAATTTTCTAAAAGGTCACAAACATTTGGCGCGTCCTCTTGAACTGCATGGAGGACAATTGGCTTCTCCCATGTTACTGTCTTTTGAATGAAGGTCTCTAATAGTTCTATGTATTGTTCATACTGACTCATGGAGACTTTAAGCTTTCTCCTTAAATAATAAGGAAGCCCTACTTCTCCTATGGCAACCATATCGTGTCTGTGTTTATTCATCCAATCCAATAACTCATTCAACTGATATTTCTGTTGGTAGTGACTGCTCAGGATGGTAACCAAACGCAGGTCTCACCTTTTGATATTTTCTCGTTAACTTTAGGTTTCTTTTACACAAATCCAAATCAAAAGAAACGGATATCAGCCAATCTAATTGTGGAATCGTTTCCATTAGCTGACTAATCTCATCATCCTTATAATGATCGAGATGAAGATGGGCATCAATCATTTTTATCAAATCGTTCACTACTTTCATTTAGACTAGTTTAATTAATAATCTACTTTACTCTAAGAGGATTTTCAATTTTCTGACAATAAAACTCGATAATTGTCTGTTCTTGCGCTTTCCCAAGCAATAATTTAAGAAGATTTCCATAAATATAGGTCACCAATGTCTAATTTATTAAGCTTTTAAAGGTTTTAAAAAATTGTAGAATTAGGGAAATATACATTTCCCT
>NZ_JBALOS010000064.1:0-32364 GCF_036962765.1 Neobacillus drentensis | reverse complement strand
GTGCTTAACAAGACGAATACTCCGCCACCCGATTCCGACCAGCTCTCTTCGCCCCCACATAAAGCGCCCGATCCGCATGCCGTATCAATGCTAGTGCATCCTCTGCATCTTCAGGTGCTGTCGCTACCCCAATCGAGGCGGTGATCATGACATTTTGCTGCATTTTGTCAAAATCTAAGGATTGTTTGATTGTAAATGGCCAGTTGGCGATCATTTTCCTTATTTGTTCTGCGATTACGTAGGCCTCTTCTTTGGAAGTATCCGGTAAAAGAACGACGAATTCTTCCCCGCCATATCGAGCGACGGTTCCGCACGAGAGTCCCATTAACTTGCTTAGTCTGCTGGCAAGTTCAACCAGAACTTCATTTCCGCTTTGATGACCATACGTATCATTTACTTGCTTAAAATGGTCAATATCAAGAATAATTAACGATAACGTCCGGCGCTCGAACCGAGTTAATTTATTAAATTCTTCGGTTAGAAGGTTTTCAAAATAGCGATAATTATACAGTTTTGTTAACGAACAGTGTTCACTTTGCATCTTTGTCAGTTCATAATGCTTGGCATTTTCAATGGCAACGGCAAAGTGGGAACAAAGAATATCAATGATCATCAGCTGGAATTTTTCAAATGCACGCTTTTTCTTCGTGGCAAGTAATAACACGCCAATTACCTTTTTGCTTCGAACGATTGGTACACCTAGGATACTTTCTGCATCATCCGGTAAATGTCCATTTGAATATTTCTGCCATTCTTTCCTTGCTGTATATAAGAAAGTCTTTTGTTCACCCCATACGATCCCGCTAATTCCTTGATTTCTCTTTACAGGCGGTAAGCTATTAGGCATGCCCTCTTCAATCCCTCGAACCAATTCGAGCTCATCATTCTTTGTTACCTCAAGGATATAAGCATAATCAACGGGAAGCATTTCACTTACTTTTTGAATTAACAGATCAACAACATCATCGACCTTCAAGCGCTCGGCCATCTGATGACCAATCTCTGCCGTTTTTTGTAGATATTCATTGATTTTTTCACTAGAATAATAAAGTCTGAAAATCATTGATAAGCTGACAAAAGGGATCCCCACAAACAACAGCGCTAAATTTCCGAACTGATTATAAAGGGTATACAACACAAACCCCAGTGGGAAGGTGATGAAAGTAGTAATGGTCTCTACAATGAAATCCTTTCCAAAATAAGGTTCTTTGCTCTTATAAATAAAATAAAGATTGAAGGAGAGAATGATTTGATTCATTGAATAACTAACCACTGCATATGAGAAGGCCAGCCATAAGTAATTTGGATTATCGGTAAAACTAGGGCCTGGCTCACCTCCAAGCCAATTGAAGACCAATCCACTCGTCAAGGAAACGAGAAAGAACATTATCAGATTAAGCGGCAATCGGAATAATTCACCTTTTCGGAGAATCCGTAACTTTAGAAGTAAAACAATAACGGCTATTTGTGCAAAAATGATTTCAACAAATAATCCAAACCTTAAAAAGGTAGCAAGTGCCACCCATTGGATTAAGAAAATAAACATATTATTAATAACAATAGGCATGGTTGCAACCACACAGGTTAACAGCAAAAATGCTAAGACATCTAACCAACGCCCGGAGATATGAGGAGGATAAGCCTTATAGGTGAGCCATGTACCGGCGGGAACTAATAAAAACCAGGTAAGAAAAATACAGTTCTTGATAAACGGCTTTACTTCCATGCTTATCCTCCCCTATGTTCTATATAGATAAAATTATTTTACCATTAGAAAAATATCTTGTCATAGAGAAATTATCTTATTTTTCAAATATTGAGCCAAAAATGGTTTTACCTCTGATATAAAATAGAGTGAACCGGTTATCACTAATACGCTATTGTTTTCAAGGGTTTTTATCTCCTCTAAAAGAAACGAACCCCAGTCATCGACGGCCAGTTTGTTTGCTGACTGGCTAATCTTTAGTAATTCTTCTGATGACGCTGCACGTGGAAAATCAAAGCTGACAAAGGTAATTTGAGAAGCGATTTTATCTAGTTTGGCAATCATCTTGTCCAGTTTTTTATCCGATAACGCCGCAAACACGACGTGAAGATTGCGATTTGGATATCTCGTTACTAATTCGTGAGTGAGCGCTGAAACCCCTTCCTCATTATGGGCCCCATCAATGATAATAAGTGGGCTTTCAGACAGCATTTCAAACCTACCTGGCCAATACGCCTTTTTTAATCCTGCTCGAATTGCTTGCTCGTTCAGGATAAACTCGCCCTTTTGATGTAAAAATTGGGCCGCGATCACCGCAAGGGCTGCATTCTCCGTTTGATGCTGGCCCATCATGCTGATCTCTAGATTGTCGAGTGCTTGAAATTGCGTCAAAACGTTAAACGCTTCGCCCTTTGCTAAGGTTTTATGGCCGCTAATCGAAAATTCATGATCGAGGCGATAAAGTGGCGCCTCTTTTTTTTGAGCTTGTTCCTCAATGACCTTTAACGCACCTGGGTGTTTGACAGCTGTAAAAAGTGCGGTGTTGTTTTTTATTATCCCTGCTTTTTCAAAGGCAATTTCTTCATAATTGTGACCAAGGATATTAATGTGATCTAATCCAATGTTAGTAATGATAGACGCTAACGGTTGAATAATGTTCGTTGAATCAAATCGACCGCCTAAGCCGACTTCAAAAATAACGATGTCAACCTTGTTCATCTCTGCGAAATAATGAAAAGCCATTGCGGTAATGACTTCAAATTCCGTTGGTCCGCCTAGTTCAGTTTCTTCTAATTCGTCTGCTAACGGTCGAATGATATTTGTTAACTGGAGCAGTTCCGCATCGGTGATGGCTTTCCCATTAACACTAATTCGTTCATTGAACTGTTCAATATAGGGAGAGGTAAAGGTACCAACCGTATACCCGCTTGCTTCAAGAATTGAACGAAGAAAGGTAACAGTGGAACCTTTCCCATTTGTACCGCCAATATGAACGGTCTTCATTTTTGTTTCTGGATGACTGAGTCTTTCCATCATCCATTCCATCCGCTTTAAACCTGGTTTGATCCCCAGTCTTAACCGGGCATGAATCCATTCAAGGGCTTCTTTATATGTAGTAAACATCCGTGACACCCCATCTTTTTTTACTTATAGTTTTAAATAACTATTCTTTGATTCGCTGATAAAGTGGAATTTCCGCTGATAAAATCCAAATTCCGCTGATAAACTAGACGGAATCGCCGATATATGACTGAAAATCGCTGATAAATAGTAATCTTTAGCATTATCGCTTCAATTAACCTTAATTTTGATCAATTTTACATTGTTAGTAATAAGGCAAGACGAATCCTTTAGAGAATTCGCCTCGCCAAACTAATTATTACCCTCTTAATTCTTTAATTCGCGCTTCAACAATCGCTCTCTTCTCGAGATAATCATTTTCTTTTGCCCGCTCTTCCGCTACAACACTCTCAGGGGCTTTTTTCATGAAACCTTCATTGCCTAGTTTCTTCTGAACTCTTTCTACTTCTTTATTTAAGCGGTCAAATTCTTTTTCAAGACGAGCAATTTCTTCGTCAATGTTGATCAAGCCTTCAAGTGGCAGGATGATTTCTAAGCCAGTAATGACGGCCGTCATCGCTTTTTCAGGAGTATCAAGCTCGATGCCCATTTGTAATTCTTCTGGATTACAGAATCGCTCAATATAGCTGCGATTATGTTCAATCGCTTTAAGGACGGTTTCATCCTTTGCTTTCACAAGCATTTTAATTTTCTTGCTCATTGGCGTGTTAACTTCAGCACGAATATTACGAACGGAACGAATCATTTCCATGAGAAGTTTCATTTCTTGTGCTGCTTGATCATCAGAAAGCGCAGGATTTACTTCAGGCCACTTTGCTGTTGTAATCGATTCTCCTTGGTGAGGAAGGTTCTGCCAAATTTCCTCGGTGATAAATGGCATGAATGGATGCAACAAACGCATCGTTTGATCTAAAACATGGGCAAGAATCGAACGGGTTGTTTTCTTAGCTGCTTCATCTTCACCATATAATGGCAATTTCGCCATCTCAATATACCAATCACAGAAGTCATCCCAGATGAAGTTGTATAGTGCACGGCCAACTTCACCAAACTCATAACGATCAGAAAGTCTTGTCACATGTTCAATCGTTTCATTTAAGCGTGTTAAGATCCACTTGTCGGCAACCGATTTTTCGCCGCTAAAATCAATTTCTTCATAGGTCATACCGTCCATATTCATTAACGCAAAGCGGGAGGCATTCCAAATTTTATTCGCAAAGTTCCAAGTCGACTCTACTTTTTCAAAGCTAAAGCGTAAATCTTGACCCGGAGAGCTTCCCGTTGAAAGGAAATATCTTAAGGCATCGGCACCGTATTTTTCAATAACATCCATTGGGTCAACGCCGTTTCCAAGTGACTTACTCATTTTGCGTCCTTGCTCATCACGAACGAGACCATGGATGAGAACATCTTTAAATGGACGCTCACCTGTAAACTCGATGCTTTGGAAAATCATTCTGGATACCCAGAAGAAGATAATATCATAGCCTGTTACTAATACATCGGTTGGGAAGTAACGCTTGAAATCGGATGCTTCAGTATCAGGCCAGCCCATGGTCGAAAATGGCCATAGTGCAGAACTGAACCATGTATCTAGTACGTCTTTATCCTGTTCCCAATTCTCAGCATCTGCAGGTGCTTCTAGACCAACATATACTTCTCCTGTTTGCTTGTGGTACCACGCCGGAATACGGTGACCCCACCAAAGCTGTCTCGAAATACACCAGTCGCGGATATTTTCCATCCAGCGTAAGTACGTTTTTTCAAACCGATCTGGGACAAAGTTTGCTTTTTCTTCTTTGGTTTGCAGAGCAATCGCTTCATCTGCGAGCGGCTGCATTTTAACAAACCATTGAGTTGAAAGGTATGGTTCAACAACGGCACCGCTGCGTTCGGAGTGTCCTACAGAATGCGGATGCTCTTCAATTTTGAAAAGAACTCCTTGTTCCTGCAAGTCTTTCACGATTTGCTTACGGCATTCGAAGCGGTCTAGCCCTTTATACTTGCCGGCTTTATCATTCATGGAACCGTCTTCGTTCATAACAAGAATTCGTTCAAGATTATGACGATTGCCTAGTTCAAAATCGTTCGGGTCATGGGCTGGTGTAATTTTAACCGCTCCAGATCCGAATTCCATATCCACATAATCATCCGCCACAATTGGAATTTCGCGGCCAACGATTGGCAGAATGACAGTTTTTCCAATGAGGTGCTTGTAACGGTCATCTTCTGGATGAACGGCAACTGCGGTATCACCAAGCATCGTTTCTGGTCGGGTTGTCGCCACCTCGATATACCCAGAACCATCAGCAAGCGGATAGCTCATATGATAAAATGCACCTTGAACATCTTTATAGATTACTTCGATGTCTGATAGAGCTGTTTTAGTGGACGGATCCCAGTTAATAATATATTCCCCGCGGTAAATGAGGCCTTTTTTATAAAGGGTAACAAACACCTCTTTAACGGCATCGGATAAGCCTTCATCAAGCGTGAATCGCTCGCGGCTGTAATCTAAGCCTAAGCCTAGTTTTGCCCATTGCTGACGAATATGGGAAGCATACTCTTCCTTCCACTTCCATGTTTCCTCCACAAATTTTTCTCTGCCTAAATCGTACCGGCTTTTGCCTTCGCTGCGAAGTTTTTCTTCTACCTTTGCTTGTGTAGCAATCCCAGCATGGTCCATCCCTGGCAGCCAAAGAACATCATACCCCTGCATTCGCTTCATACGTGTAACGATATCTTGGAGAGTCGTATCCCAGGCATGGCCTAAATGAAGTTTCCCCGTTACGTTTGGCGGCGGGATTACTACCGTGTACGGGTCTTTGCCCTCATCATTTTTTGCTTCGAAAAACTTACCTTGTAACCACCATTCATAACGACCTTTTTCAATCGTTTGTGGGTCGTATTTCGTAGGCATTGTTAGTTCCTTTGTTTCCATTGTAAAATCCTCCTTTGATTCCTTTTCCATACAAAAAACTCCATTCGTCATAAAAGGACGAATGGAGTTTGCTTCGCGGTACCACCTTTTTTCCAATCAAAAAAAACTGATTGGCACTTATATAGATAACGGATCTAATCCGTCTTCAACTAATAGGATTCTAAAGATCCGTTCGCAGAAGAAGCTCGTGGGCGACCTTCCGACTTTCTGCTTAGGAAATCTTCCAGCTAATGATTTCCCTCTCTTGAAGCAGGTTTGTATCGTACTCTTCCCTGTCGTTGCTTATGTAATTAAATTATACTGTTATACTACCGAAAAAAAGGGTTTGACGTCAATAATGATAACCACTTTTTTTATTTTTTATACTATATGCTTATTTTTTGGAGAATTCTCCGCACTTGTGGAATATACATAAATAAAATAAAAAGGGGGGGTTGTTGGTGAAGAGAAATTTTCAAAAATTTAAATACCAACCCTGGTTTCGGACTTGTAGGAGAGTTTGCGCGCAGTTAATTGTTCCGTTTGTGATCTTCCAATTTATTCGAACACTGATCATTCCCACATTCTTTGATATTTTATTATTAACACTTTTTGTGGCCATTGCCGTGTCGCTCTATTTTGATTTCGTTTAAGGAGCCCTTGTAGCAAGATTACTGCTGCTGGGCTCCTTCTTTTGCTGCTGACTGCGCATCAATCTCGGTCATTCTCATGACGACATACTCGGAATTTTTCAAATGCCAGTAGCGGTGCTGCAACTGGCGTACATATTTCAACTCATTTTTTGGACGCTGCTTCCGATAATAGCTTTCTGCCACTTGGATGATGGGAATCGGGAGCGCTAAATAGCTGAAGAATAATAATTTTTCATCGGCTTTGAATGGAAAGTATTTAAAGTAATGATACACCCAATCAACAGCTGTATCGCTGCGCTTTGGATTGGTATTTAAGGCTCTTGATAAATACGGAAGAAGGTCATGGATTGGTGAGCCATAGCGAGCATTCTCAAAATTTATAAAAAAGCCATACCCTTTATCATCATATAAAAAATGCTCGGGTGATAATTTCCCATGCGTAATGACCATTCGGGCCTTTTCGTTGTCTTTCGTATTTTCATACCATTCTTCGAATTTAGTTTTTGAGAATCGCAGCGCTTGGCTGATTTCGTTGTAATAAAGGCAATATAACAATTCGAACGGCGACATGTAAGTCTTTTTTTCACATTCATCGATGAAGCCATCAAGGAATTCCTGTTGTTTTTCATGCTGTTGAATCGTCTTTTCATAGTGCTCGGTTCGCTCTTCCTTGTTCATTGCTATCTCTTTCGCGGATAGCGTATGAAGGCGAGCTAGTTCACGAAACAGCTGATGATTTTTGTGCTCACGGTCTTCCTTCTGTTCGTTTGACATCCACGGCATTAAGTAATAAAGAATATTTTCATGCAGGACAGCATACCTGCCATCCATGGTAGGGTAAATGGGGACAATGCGGTTAAACCCTCTTTGGTAGAGAAGATGAACATGACGAATGAAGTCGGTCCCGGTCGTGGGGTCGATTTTTTTTAATGCAAACGTCCCTTTATTTGAATACACCTTTAGAACACTGCCAAAATTCTCTACATGATAAGGCTCGATCAGGTAATTTTTTAAAACAGGGGCAAGTATATCTGTATAACGGGAGTTATTCATGAGAACTCAACTCTCTTTCAATAGGAAAAGCGTAATCGCTCTGGGACAAAATTGTGATGAAAAGAAGGTGAGCAGGTCATAAGAACCCGCTCATCTCTTTCAGTTATTTTTTTACAGGGCTGCTAGGAATATATAATACTTGGCCTTCGAATACATCTTGATTAATTTCAAGATTGTTGACGCGAAGGAGGTTTTGTACGGATACATCATATCGATCGGCCACGGTGTCCACAGTATCTCCCTTTTGGACGATGCAGATCTTAACTCTGGCTTGCTCAGAACTTTCATCTTTCCGAGCAAAAAACTCGGTTAACGTCATGCTTTTCTTTTTGGCAGGTTTTTTCTTTTTCACATTCTTTGGTGGTGCTCCTTCAGATGATGAAGAACTTTCTTCCACCTGACTTCCTTCCACATGAGCTGTTGGGGCTGGCTTCACCTTAGAAACTATTTCTTCCGCGGTCTCTTGCTCAGGGTGGCTAGACTCACTCCTTGCTTCTTGGAACTCCCATGCAGGTTGGTTCTCTGCACTTTTTACTTCTTGGTACTCCCATCTAGGTTGGCTCTCTTCACTTTTTACTTCTTGGAAATTCCATGCTGGTTGAGTCTCTTCACTTTTTACTTCTTGGTGATACCATTCTGGCTGGTTCTCTGCATTTCTGGCTTCTTGTAACTCCCATGATGGTTGACTCTCTTCACTTCTGGCTGCATGTACTTCCCATGCAGGTTCATTATCCTCATCTACTATTTCTTCCTGCGGCTGATAATTGAAGGTCGGAAATTTTGGTAAAACTTCAACGCTCTCTTCTTCTTGCGGTTTTCTAGCCTCTGCTTCAAATAAGAAGCTATCTTTGTAACTGCTCTGAACGGCTTCCAGTTCAACTTCTACTTCTTCCACATCTTCTTCGATTTCATCAAGTTGCGCACGATGGACAACCTCAATTTCCTCGACTTCTTCCTGTAGTTGTTGCTGCTGTTCAGTTCCATATAGACCGCTAATGGTTAGCTCTGCTGCGAGTTTCAGGCAACTGCGTTCAGGAATTGAGTAGTCAAACGATTCAACGAGAACATCGATGTCATAGATACTTTGAATCCGATTATTTGGGATGGTGATGTCGACTGGGAATCGATGTGAAAATTCACAGGTACCTTCCTCGCGTGTATCGACCCTCTCCACAAACTTTTGTGATGTTACACCTTCATCTTCGTTTTCATGGTTAGTTTCGTAACTTTTATATTCGCCAGTGAGTTCGAGCGAACCTCTTATGGTTACGTACTGATCGTTTTCCTGAATGGTAATGTCCGGGTCTAAAGAAATGGAAACAAGCTCCTCGACTTCCTGTCCTTTTCTAAACCACAAAGACTCCTCCAAGGAAAAGCGTAGGCACGATTGGTTCTCTTGGGACAAAGCGACTCCTCCTTTCGTTTCCTTCACGCAAAATCACTATGTCACTTACACTCTATGAGCCTTGGGCTTTATTTATGATAATTTTGAGTAGAAAAGAATCGTAGTTTTTTGGGATAGAGTTTTTTTGTTTGTTAGAGGTTTGGATTCCGCCAAACTTGAACTTTATTCCGCCAACATTGATCGTCATTCCGCCAAAACCCAGGATTATTCCGCCAAAACCTTTTTTAGCCGCCTCGAAACCAGTCCACAGACTGGCCAAACTAATTAATTTCTAACCATACAAAAAACACCCACCAAACCCGGTGGGTGTCTAGAAAGATATTATTTAAGCTTAGAAAATGCAATCTCTGCTGCACGGATGGTTTTTTCGATATCCTCATCTGAATGCTCAGTGGATAAGAATAATCCTTCAAATTGTGATGGCGGCAAGAAGATGCCTTGAAGTGCCATCTCACGATAATAAGCCGCGAAGAATTCCAAATTAGATGATCTTGCCACTTCATAATTAATGACCTCTTCATTGGTAAAGAAGAAACCAATCATGGAACCAGCACGGTTAAAGGTTATGGGCACATCATACTTTTCAGCAGCTGCCTTAAAGCCTTTTTCGAGTAAATCACCCTTACGGATAAATTCCTGGTAATGCTCTGGAGTTAATTGGCTTAGGGTTTCGAAACCTGCAGTCATCGCAAGTGGGTTACCAGACAAAGTTCCTGCCTGATATATTGGACCACTTGGGGCAATTTGCTTCATGATTTCGGCTTTCCCACCATATGCTCCAACTGGCAGCCCGCCGCCAATTACTTTACCAAGACAGGTAATGTCCGGAGTAATATTGAAATAGCCTTGTGCACAGTTATATCCAACACGGAAGCCTGTCATCACTTCATCAAAAACTAACAACGCGCCGTGATCGGAAGTAATCTCACGAAGTCCTTCCAAGAACCCTGGAAGCGGTGGTACTAGACCCATGTTTCCAGCAACTGGTTCAACGATAATACAAGCAATATCATCACCATATTGTTCAAACGCAAACTTTACACTTTCCAGGTCATTGTAAGGGACTGTAATCGTGTTTTTGGCGACTCCTTCAGGCACACCAGGGCTGTCAGGCAACCCCAGAGTTGCCACACCTGAACCGGCCTTAATTAATAGGGAATCCCCATGACCATGGTAACAGCCTTCAAATTTTAAAATCTTGTTACGGCCTGTATAGCCTCTCGCTAACCGGAGCGCACTCATTGTCGCTTCAGTACCTGAAGATACCATTCGAACCACTTCGATGGATGGTACACGTTCAATCACAAGCTTAGCTAATTTATTTTCCATTAATGTCGGTGCACCGAAACTTGTCCCAAGTTCAGCAACCTTTTTTAAGCCTTCAACCACACGGTCATTGGTATGCCCGAGGATAAGGGGGCCCCATGAAAGGACATAGTCAATGTATTCATTCCCATCAATATCATAGATTTTCGACCCCTTACCTCGTTCCATAAAAATCGGGTCCATATTAACTGATTTAAAAGCACGTACCGGACTATTTACTCCGCCTGGCATAATGGCTTGGGCTTCTTTAAATGCTTCAATCGACTTAGTATACGAACGCATGCCGATCCCTCTTTTCAAATTATTGGTCTTCTCTTAACCAGCGAACCGCATCTTTTGCAGCATAAGTAATGATTAGGTCTGCACCTGCACGTTTCATGCCGATTAACATTTCAAGCACCGTGTTTTTCTCATCAATCCAGCCGTTTTGTGCTGCGGCTTTAATCATTGAATATTCTCCGCTTACATTATAAATAACAATCGGTAAATTAAAAGTGTTTTTCATATCGCGAACAATGTCAAGGTATGGCATTCCTGGCTTGACGATGAGGAAATCTGCTCCCTCTGCCACATCGGATTCTGCTTCTCGAAATGCTTCCATACGGTTTGCTGGATCCATTTGATAAGTCTTCCGATCGCCAAATTGTGGTGCGCCTTCAGCCGCTTCCCGAAATGGGCCGTAGAAAGCGGATGCATATTTCACGGCATAAGACATGATCGGAATCTCTGTAAAGCCAGCTTCATCTAATCCTCTTCGAATGGCAGCAACAAAACCATCCATCATGTTAGATGGTGCAATAATATCAGCCCCAGCTTCAGCTTGGGCGACAGCCGTTTTTACAAGCAATTCAAGGGATTGGTCATTTAGAATCTTCTCACCTTCAACCACTCCACAATGACCGTGGCTTGTATATTCACATAGGCATGTATCTGCTACGACAATAATTTCTGGGAATTTTTCTTTGATAAAGCGAGTTGCTACCTGGACAATCCCATGGTCGTGATAGGCTTGCTCACCACATGCGTCTTTCGTTTTTGGAATACCAAATAGTAAAACAGACTTAATACCATGGGCCACGATATCATCCATCTCTGCTTCTAAGTGATCCATCGATACTTGGTATACACCTGGCATTGATGAAACTTCATTGCGAATATTTTCACCTTCATAAATAAATAGTGGATAAATGAAGTCCTCCGCTTTCAGGTGATTTTCTCGGACAAGTGAGCGCATGCTTGCACTTGAACGTAAGCGGCGATGACGTTTAAATTGAAGTTCCATTTATTATTCCTCCGTCTCTAAATAAGCAATCGTACTATTAATCATTTCCTTAACCGTGTACTCTTTTGGCGAAGCATGGACGGTAAACCCATAGGCACGTAATTTTTTCTCAGTAACAGGCCCAATACAGCCGATAATGCAGTTTCTTACCTGCTCATTAAGACCATATTCCTTTACAACAGCCATCAGATGGTCCACCGTTGATGGGCTCGTAAAGGTAAGGATATCAAGTTGCTGATTCGCGAGCATCCGGGCCAGCTTATCACGACTTTCATCCGGCAGGTACGTTTCGTAAATGACCACTTCATCTACCTGAGCACCGAGTTCAGTTAAAGATTGGGCGATATATTCTCGGGCAAGATTTCCTTTAGGAAGCAGTACTCGTGCATTTTTATCTATAAATGGGCTAACTTCTTCCACAAATGTTTCCGCCACATAGGAACTCGGAACAAATTCAGGCGAGAATCCCATCTCTTCTAAAACCTCAGCAGTCTTTTTTCCGATAACAGCGATTTTGGGAAGGGAACTGCCAAGTTTATCCTCATCCAAAAAAGAAAAAAAGGTTTCTACAGTGACATTGCTCGTAAAAATAATCCAGTCATATGTATCAAGTGCCATTAAAGCATCGTGAAGGAGTTGATTTTCTTCAATCGGACGAAAGGCAATAAGAGGGATTTCGATTGGAATCCCTCCATACCTTTCAACCAGTTGTGAAAAAGGTTTTGCTTGATCTTTTCCTCTAGGAACAAGAACCGTTTTATCAAGCAAAGGTAACGATTGGGTCATTGACCTTCAAGCTCCCGTTTCACCTTTTCAATTAGGTCTTTACCACCCTTTTGAATTAATAAGTCAGCTGCCTGAACACCAAGCTCTTCTGGATTTTGTCCTCTAACTTCCTCTTTAATGATTTCATGTCCTTCTGGTGAACCTACTAAAACATTTAGGACGATTTCATCATTTTCAGCTGCATAAGCGAAGCCGGCAATCGGTACCTGACAGCCTCCCTCCATTTTTTGAAGGAAAGCACGCTCGGCACGAACGGCTCTCTCTGTTTTCTTGCAGGTGAATTTTTCAAAGAGTTCTAGAAGTTCTTTATCATCTTCACGGCATTCGATCGATAATGCCCCTTGCCCCACTGCAGGAATACAAAGATCTGCATCTAAAAATTCAGTAACCACATCCGTTGCCCAGCCTAGGCGTGAAAGGCCGGCAGCTGCAAGAATGATCGCATCGTATTCTTCCGTTTCTAATTTTGCTAATCTTGTATCCACATTGCCACGGATCCATTTAATCTCTAAATCTGGACGCGCCACTAATAGCTGTGCACTTCGGCGCAGGCTGCTTGTCCCAATAATCGCACCTGGTTTTAAATCTTTTAACTTTACATGACCTCTTGAAATAAGGGCGTCGCGGTGATCCTCACGGAATGGGATGCAGCCGATTGTCAGACCCTCAGGTAAAACCGCTGGCATGTCTTTCATACTATGAACAGCCATATCAATCTCTTTATCAAGCATAGCCTGCTCGATTTCTTTTACAAATAATCCTTTACCGCCCACTTTTGAAAGGGTAACGTTTAGAATTTGATCCCCTTTTGTGACGATTTCTTTTACTTCAAATTCAAAACGAGGGTCCAACTTTTTGAGTTGGTCTATCACCCAATTTGTCTGTGTTAAAGCCAATTTGCTTCGTCTTGAACCTACAATTATTTTTCTCATGATTGTGCCTCCTGAGTTTATGCGCTACGAATACCATAAATGAAAGGATGATAATCGACCAAATAAGAAAAAGTTAATTAGGACTATTAAAAATGCAGCTGTATTCCAAATAGCTAATTGTCTTCCAGATACATTTTTCATAATATGCAAATATAAAAGGATACTATAGGCTGTTAGTAACAGAAAGGACCCAATGATTTTCATATCGTACCATGGCATCCCAGGCACCTTTAGGAAGGCCCACTGCAGTCCTAAAATCAAACTAAGCAGCAGCATCGGCACACCGATAACGGCCAATATGTAGGATGATTTTTCAAGTTTATCTAAGTCTGCCAGTCGAATGAGCCTTGTTCCCCATTTTTTCCTTTTTAATAAATCATATTGAAGTAGATATAAAGATGAAAAAACAAATGATAGTGAAAATGCCCCATATGAAAGTATCGCCATCGTAATATGAATCAACAATAGTTCTGAAACAAGCTGCTTCGCCATGATATGTGAACTATATTGCATCGGGGCGAATGTATGAATCGCCATAACTGTAAAGCCAAGGATATTTGTGAAAAAAACGATAAAATCAACCCGTAATAAATGATTGATGACAATGGACAACGTAATTAATATCCACGCATAAAAATAAAGTCCCTCAAAAATCGTTAGTACAGGGAACCTGCCAGTTTTATACATATAACTTACGAGGAAAACTGTTTGTAAAACCCATACAAATGCAAGTAACCAGAAAGCAATACGGTTTGCCTTCCGGTTATGGTGTAGAAAATCGAAAAAATATAACAACACACTAAAGGCATATAGAACAACGGTCAATTCGTGAAGCCTTGTCATAAAGACATTAAACATAAAATGTACCCCTTATGACTGAAAGGAAGCCCGCGGTGTTGTAACCGGTATTGGATTGGTTTCGGCTGCTTTCGAATGTTGTTCTTGAACAAGCTCTTCAATATTAAAGATTTTCATGAATAAATCCATGGCCTGATTTGCATCAGATCGGGCAGCCAATTCTTTTGCTTGTAAAATAGGATCCTTTAAGAGCTGGTTGATAATACTTTTTGTGTGCTTATTTAATACTTTTAAATCCCGATCCGATAAATTTGGCAATTTTCTTTCCAAACTAACCATCGTTTCTGATTGAATGATATGGGCTTTTTCACGAAGCGCTGAGATGACAGGAACCACACCAAGCGTTCCAAGCCATTGCTTGAACTCGACGATTTCTTTTTCGATCATGAGCATGATTTTTTCAGCCGCTTTTTTGCGTTCTTGCAAGTTGGCCTCCACAATTCCCTCTAAATCGTCAATATCGTATAAAAAGACATTTTCAAGATCGCCAATTCTTGGATCTAAGTCACGCGGTACAGCAATGTCCACCATAAATAATGGCTTGCCTTTGCGTTTCTTCTCAACCTTTGCCATCGTCTCTTTTGTAATGACAAAGTCCTTCGCACCGGTTGAACTGATCAAGATATCTGCTTCCACCAATGCTTTTTCTAATTCAGCCAATGTTCTCGCTTTACCGCTGAAACGATTCGCTAAGTCAATCGCCTTTTCATGTGTGCGATTAATTACGGTTACTTCCTTCACTCCATTTCCATGGAGGTTTTGGGCAGCCAGTTCACCCATTTTTCCAGCACCAAAAATTAATATATGTTTATTGGCAAGCGAACCGAAAATCTTCTTCGCCAACTCCACTGCTGCATAGCTGACAGAAACTGCATTTGCGCCAATGTCCGTTTCTGAATGTCCCCGTTTGGCAAGGGTAATTGCTTGTTTAAACAAGTGATTAAATACGGTACCTGTCGTGCCTTGTTCTTGTGCCAACATGAAGCTTGTACGTACCTGTCCAAGGATTTGTGTTTCCCCTAAGACCATGGAATTAAGTCCGCAAGTAACGTTAAATAAATGATCAACCGCCCCATCATCTTCATAAACAAATAAGAACGGAGAAAATTCTTTTTGTTCTATTCCGAACCATTCGGACAGAAATTCTTTAATATAATAACGGCCTGTATGTAATTGATCTACAACCGCATAAATTTCCGTACGATTACATGTAGATAAGATGATATTTTCTAGGATGCTTTTTTTGGTATTTAACTTTTTTATTGCACCCGCAAGGTCGGCTTCGTTAAATGATAACCGCTCGCGAATTTCAACAGGGGCAGTTTTATAGTTTATACCGATCACTAATGTATGCATTTCTAAGGACACCCCCAATAGATATTACAACTTAACTAGTATGATTATATCATGAGCAATTTCGACTTTTGCTCGAAAAATGTGAACAGAAAACGAAACTATATGTTACTATATTAAAGAAAAGTGCAGATTACCTTTCCCTATAGGGACAGATTAGCAAAGTTTTCTTTAGTATTTCTTAATAATCATAAATGTTTTCGTAAAATACTTCCTTATGTACAGTATCAAAAAAACGGACGAGATTCAAGTGAACCTTACTGGAAGTGTGGTGTTTTTTTATGAAGAATCAACGAATTTTTCCTGGGATTATTCTAATAGGTTTTGGTGCTTATTTTTTGTTGCAGCAAACCGGTATTACTATTTTCCAACAATTTTTTACATGGCCGACTCTGCTGATTATTGTCGGAATTGCTTTTTTAGGACAGGGGTACTCTGCTCATGACTTTGAGGCAATTCTTCCAGGGGTCATTATGGCTGGATTTGGACTCCATTTCCATCTGGTCGGCAAGGTGTCCTTTTGGCCTAGCAACACGATTGGAATGTTAATATTAATTATTTCGATAGGATTTTTTCTCCGCTTTCAAAAATCGAATTCTGGTTTATTTCAAGCATTCCTCTTTCTTATTTTAGCTGTTCTTCTCTTATTTTATGATAAAATTACTGCATATTTTGATGTCCTGCAAAACGGAATGAGTTTTGTATGGAAGTTTTGGCCTGCACTCCTTATTGTGGTTGGAATTTATTTTCTGCTTAAGAAAAAAAAATAACGCCTGGCATATCCGCCAGGCGTTATTTTTTTACATAAAGCTCTGTAGAGCGGACCACGCTTCATCTTTTCCTAAACCTGTTTCGGATGAGAAAAGAATCATTTGGTCTTTTTTATCAACATCCATTGTTTCGCGGACAATTTTTAAATGCTTTTGCCATTTCCCTTTGGGGATTTTATCGGCCTTGGTTGCAATGATGATACAAGGGATATCATAATGCTTTAAGAATTCATACATCATCACATCATCCTTTGATGGTGGATGTCTAAGATCAACAATTTGCACAGCAGCTCTTAGTTGCTCCCGTGATGTAAAATAAGTTTCGATCATTTTCCCCCATGCTGCACGCTCCGATTTAGAAACCTTCGCGTATCCATAACCAGGAACATCCACAAAATGCATCTTTTCGTTTATCAAATAGAAATTTAGCGTTTGCGTTTTCCCAGGCTTGGAGGATATTCTTGCCAGACCTTTTCGATTTAGCATTTTATTGATAAACGAAGATTTACCGACATTCGAGCGTCCGGCGAGGGCAAATTCAGGTAAATCGGTTTCTGGGTATTGATCTGGCTTTACGGCACTGATGACAATTTCTGAACTGACTACCTTCATCTCACTTCACCTTCCAAAAGGGCATGCCTCAAGACTTCATCCACATGAGAAACAAGGACAAAATCAAGATCATTCCTTACACTTTCTGGGATATCATCAATATCCTTTTCATTATCTTTTGGAAGAATAATCTTAGTTAAGCCGGCACGGTGCGCACTAAGTGTCTTTTCCTTCAGACCGCCAATCGGCAAGACCCTTCCTCTTAACGTAATCTCTCCAGTCATGCCGACTTCGCGGCGAATTGGTTTCCCGGACAACGCAGACACCAATGCCGTTGCCATTGTAATCCCTGCAGATGGACCGTCCTTTGGAACAGCACCTTCTGGAACATGAATATGGATATCATATTTTTCATGGAAGTTTTCATCAATTCCTAGCTCTTCCGCTTTGGAACGGATATAACTAAACGCTGCATGGGCCGATTCCTTCATGACGTCGCCAAGCTTTCCGGTTAATACTAACTTCCCTTTACCTGGAGCTAACGAAACTTCAATCTGGAGAGTGTCTCCCCCCACTGTTGTATAGGCTAATCCAGTTGCTACTCCGACCTGATCTTCGGACTCGGCCATACCATAGTGGAATCTTGGTTTCCCTAAAAACTCTTCGATATTCTTTTCAGTGATAATGACGCGCTTCTTCTCACCGGAAACAATAATTTTTGCTGTCTTCCTGCAAAGAGTCGCCATTTGACGTTCTAAACTTCGAACGCCTGCTTCACGAGTGTAGTAACGAACCACTTTTAAAATGGCATCATCGCGAACTTGAAGAATTCCCTTTGAAAGACCATTTTCTGTAATTTGTTTTGGAAGTAAATGCTCCCTGCAAATGTGGACTTTTTCAAGTTCGGTGTAGCCAGCGATCGTGATGATTTCCATTCTGTCCAGTAGCGGCCCAGGAATAGTGGATAGATTATTGGCTGTTGCGATAAACATAACCTTGGAGAGGTCATAGGTTTCTTCTATATAATGGTCGCTAAAATTACTGTTTTGTTCAGGGTCTAGGACTTCAAGCATGGCACTGGATGGATCACCGCGGAAATCACTGGACATTTTATCAATTTCGTCGAGTAAAAAGACAGGATTAAGGGTTCCTGCTTTTTTCATTCCTTGGATGATTCGCCCCGGCATTGCACCTACATACGTTCTCCGATGACCGCGAATTTCGGACTCATCACGAACCCCGCCAAGAGAGACACGAACAAAATTACGATTGAGGGATGTCGCTATTGAGCGGGCAAGACTTGTTTTACCAACCCCTGGAGGTCCTGCTAGACAAAGAATTGGCCCTTTTAACGAATTGGTCAGCTTTTGGACAGCTAAATATTCGAGGACACGTTCCTTTACTTTTTCAAGACCATAATGATCCTGATTTAAGATTTTTTCTGCGCGGATAATGTCAATGTCATCCTCTGTTTTGTTCGACCACGGGAGGGAAATGAGCCAATCGATGTAGTTTCGAATCACGGCACTTTCTGCTGAACTTGCCGGTACCTTTTCATAACGGTCTAGTTCTTTTTGCGCAGCTTTAAGCACATGTTCAGGCATCCCTGCTTGCTCAATTTTTTTCGTCAGATCTGCTATTTCACCCGTTTTACCTTCTTTATCGCCTAATTCCTTTTGAATCGCCTTCATTTGCTCACGCAAATAATACTCTTTTTGTGTCCGTTCCATTGAACGCTTGACACGCTGACCAATCTTCTTTTCTAGGTTTAAGACTTCTTTTTCGTTATGAATGATATCAATGACTTTATTTACTCTGTCTTTAATATCAGTCGTTTCCAGGATTTCCTGCTTTTCCTTCAACTTAATTGGTAAATGTGAGGAAATGATATCAGCCATCCTGCCTGGCTCTTCAATATCTGCAACAGAAGCATATGTTTCTGCAGAAATCTTCTTCGATAATTTTATGTATTGTTCGAAATAGTCAAGCATGGTTCTCATTAGCGCTTGGTCTTCGACATCTTTCGTGTCTGGGTCATCATGGGTAATGACTGTAACCGCATAGTAGTCTTCCTCATCATGAAATGAAATAATTTCCCCGCGATTTAATCCTTCTACCAATACTCTAATCGTGCCGTTTGGCAGTTTAAGCATTTGTTTCACTTTTGTTAATGTGCCTATCGTGTATAAATCCTCTTCAGAAGGATCATCAATCGATACCTCTTTCTGAGTGGTTAAGAAGATTAAATGGTCATCTACCATTGCTTTTTCAAGTGCTTGTACTGATCTTTCACGTCCAACATCTAAATGAAGGACCATAGTCGGATAGACGAGCAATCCTCGAAGCGGCAGGAGGGGGACGATCAATTCGTTCGTTTTCGTCAAATTACTGCACCTCCAAATGCAAACAATTTTTTCACTGCAAAATCAGAATGGTCTTTGTACAATTCTATCCTATTTATTTTTAGGTGTCTATTTTTAGAGAGAGTAGGTAATTTCTCTTTTCAGCATACGTTTATTTTCCCCAATCATTCCGAATTCTTTCCTTATTGAGGTTAGAATTCTTTGATAAATTATGCAAAAAAACTTCGGTTTGCCAATTGCACCACAAACCGAAGTTTTTTATTAAGCCTATTTTCGCATAAATTGTTGTTTTTCGAATAAGTTCATCAACCCGTATAACNNAACATTTGCGAAAATTGGCCTAGAAACTTAGTAAATGATCCTTATAAAGCTTCAAAATCAACAAAGTTTACGAAAAGTGCCTTTATTAAATACTCTCTTTTTTTGATAACTCAATCGATGCAGGGATTGCATCCATTTTTTGATGTTCATTGACAAGGGCAATGTCAAATACTTCATGTAGATGGGAGACTGGAACAATATTGATTCCCTCTATCTCATTTAAAATGGTTTGCATGTTTTCCTCTGGTATGATCACTGTTTTTGCGCCGGCCTTTTTTGCAGCTTTTACCTTTGGATATACCCCGCCAATCGGTTTCACATTTCCATGGATACTTATTTCGCCTGTCATGGCGACGGTGTTATCGATTGGAATTTTATAAATAGCAGAGTAAATCCCTGTTGCCATTGCAATTCCAGCCGATGGACCGTCGATTGGTACACCGCCCGGGAAATTCACATGGATATCAAAGTCGTTTGCCGGAACTCCCATTGAGCGTAAAACGGTAATAACATTTTCGATTGAACCACGCGCCATACTCTTCCGGCGAATCGATTTGCCTTGTCCGCCAATACTTTCTTCATCAACAATTCCTGTAATATTGATTGTCCCTTTATCTTTTGCCGGGATGACGGTCACTTCTATTTCAAGCAATGCACCTGAGTTCGGCCCATAAACCGCCAATCCATTAACAAGACCCACATGGGAGAAATCATTGATCTTTCGTTCCATTCTTGGTGACATTTGGCTGGCATGGATGACCCACTCAATATCTTCATCTTTGATATAATTACGATCTTCCGTTATGGCCAGTCCTGCAGCAATTTGAATCAAATTCACCGTTTCGCGGCCATTCCTTGCATAATTCGAAAGCGTATTTACTCCTGTTTCGTTGATCTGAAGGTTCACTTTTTTAGCAGCCTTATTGGCAATTTCGACGATTTCTTCCTGTGTTAAGTCCCGAAAGAAAACCTCCATACAACGCGACCGAATCGCAGGGGGGATTTCGCTTGGTGTTCTTGTCGTAGCCCCAATTAGACGGAAATCGGCTGGAAGGCCATTTTTAAAAATATCATGGATATGGGTCGGGATCTGGTTATTTTCCTCATGATAATACGCACTTTCGAGGAATACCTTCCGATCCTCTAATACCTTTAAGAGTTTATTCATTTGAATCGGATGCAATTCTCCAATTTCATCGATAAAAAGAACTCCGCCATGAGCGTTGGTCACTGCTCCCTGCTTTGGCTGAGGAATTCCTGCTTGTCCCATTGCACCTGCTCCTTGGTAAATCGGGTCATGCACTGAACCAATTAACGGGTCGGCAATCCCTCTTTCATCAAATCGTGCGGTTGTTGCATCCAGTTCAATAAAAACAGATTCAGGTTTAAAAGGTGATTTACGATTTTTTTTCGCTTCTTCTAACACAAGGCGGGCAGCTGCTGTTTTTCCAATTCCAGGCGGACCATAAATGATCACATGCTGGGGATTCGGTCCACATAGCGCTGCTTTTAATGATTTGATTCCGTCTTCTTGGCCGACAATGTCTTGAAAACTTGAAGGCCGAACTTTTTCAGCTAAAGGTTCTGAAAGTGAAATAGATCTCATCTTACGAAGTTGTTCCATTTCCTTCCGGGATTCCCGATCAATGGACACTTTTTGTGTACGCTGATTTCTAAGCAAATTCCAAAAATACAGCCCAATAATGATTCCGAAAAATAGCTGTATAAATAAGGCAATCCCCGTCCAACTCATACATTTCCCTCCTGCACTTCAACTTTTTACTAAATATATATTAATAAGTATTTCCTGCAGTGGGATGGAATAAACCATATATTCTGAGAAACTGTTTTGAGTGACGAGGAAAAGCAGATTCGCTTATTAAATTGGAAAATTCGCTCATTAAATCGAGAAATTCGCTCATTAAACATAAAAATTCGCTCATTACCGACGAAAATAATAAAAAGACCCGGCACAAAGCCAGGTCTTCAGTATTATTATGCAGATTTTTCTTCTGCAACGACTGTTCCATCTTCTAATAAGAGTGTAGGAACACCATTGTTAACGACCGTTTCTTGGGTAATAACACACTTGGTGATGTCATCACGGGATGGTAGATCAAACATGACATCAAGCATAATTCCTTCAATGATGGACCGTAATCCACGGGCTCCTGTTTTGCGTTCAATTGCCCTTTTAGCAATCTCCGTCAAAGCACCCTCTTCAAATTGAAGCTCAACATCGTCGATTTCAAGCATTTTTTGATATTGTTTCACAAGCGCATTTTTCGGCTTTGTTAAAATTTCAATCAATGCCGCTTCATCTAACTGCTCAAGGCTCGCAATTACTGGAAGACGTCCGATAAATTCTGGAATTAATCCAAAGCGAAGTAAATCTTCCGGTAATACTTTAGAAAGAAGTTCTTTCTGAGTTACTTCTTGCTGCTTAACATCGGATCCAAAACCAATCACTTTTTGGCCTAAACGTCGCTTAATAATTGGTTCAATTCCATCAAATGCGCCACCACAGATAAAGAGAATATTCGTAGTATCGATTTGGATAAATTCTTGGTGCGGGTGTTTTCTTCCACCTTGAGGCGGAACACTTGCAACCGTACCTTCAAGAATTTTTAATAAGGCTTGCTGTACGCCTTCACCAGAAACATCCCTTGTAATGGAAGGATTTTCGGATTTACGAGCGATTTTATCAATCTCATCAATATAAATAATCCCTTTTTCCGCCTTTTCTACATCGTAATCAGCAGATTGGATTAGTTTTAATAAAATGTTCTCAACATCTTCCCCAACATACCCTGCTTCGGTAAGTGAAGTAGCATCCGCGATAGCAAATGGTACATTCAAAATACGCGCCAATGTTTGGGCTAGTAATGTTTTACCACTTCCTGTAGGTCCAATCATACAGATGTTACTCTTTGCAAGTTCAACATCATCTATTTTGCTGTTGGAATTAATACGCTTATAGTGATTGTATACTGCTACAGATAGTGATTTTTTGGCCTGATCTTGACCGATAACATATTCGTCAAGAATTTCACAAATTTCTTTCGGCTTTGGTACGTCTTTAAATTCTACTTCTTCTTCTGTTCCAAGTTCTTCCTCAACGATTTCTGTACAAAGTTCAATACATTCGTCACATATGTAAACTCCTGGTCCGGCAACGAGTTTACGAACTTGGTCCTGTGTTTTACCACAGAAGGAACATTTTAATTGTCCTTTTTCATCATTAAATTTAAACAAATCCTTTCACCCCTTAAAAACGTGTTAGTATCCTACGAGAAGCAGTGAATTACACAAACAATGTCATTTTTCTCTCTAATTACTGAATAGTATGTATTTTGCATTGTAACACATAAAGCCAATGGACTGGAAATAAAAAGCTTTTGGTAAATAGGGTTCCATTTTGTTTGTGTAGTTCAATTGAAATGACTTATGTATTCATTAATCTTAACCATTATGATAAAAATAAATCTCAAAGCTGTCTGGAAATTATTTTATATTTATTCGCTTTGTCATTGATGATTTCCTGCCCATTGTAAAAAATGTTCCTGCTTCTTATTATAATATGTAATTGTAAAAATGTATAAAACAAGGCACGATTTTTATCGTGCCTTGCATTATTTAAGTTAAATGTCTAGCTCTGCAACTAGTTTGCTTCGCTAAACGGGCGCTACCGCGTTTTTATTTACTTCTTGTTTTCAATAAGAAAGTCTACTGCTTTTTTAAGTTTAAGGTCACCTTGGATACCTTCAAGTCCACCTAGAGCTTGTTTAATGCTATCAACTGTCATGTTGTACATACCAGCCATGTTTTCAAGTTCAGCATTAACATCTTCGTCCGTTACTTCAAGGTTTTCAGCCTTCGCAATCGCTTCTAGTGTTAAGTTCACACGTACGCGGTTTACAGCTTCTTCCTTCATTTGCTCACGTAACGCATTTTCATCTTGACCTGAGAACTGGAAGTATAGTTCAAGATTCATACCTTGCATTTGTAAGCGTTGTTCGAATTCTTGAAGCATACGGTTTACTTCGTTAGTAACCATAACTTCTGGAATTTCCACTTCTGTATTTTCAGCAGCTTTTTCAACAACTGTATCACGTAAATGATGCTCAGCCTCGTGCTTTTTGCTGTTTTCTAAACGAGTTTTGATTTTCTCTTTAAGTGCATCTAATGTTTCAACTTCATCATCTACATCTTTTGCAAACTCGTCATCTAATTCAGGAAGTTCTTTACCTTTGATTTCATGAAGTGTCACTTTGAATACTGCAGGCTTACCAGCTAGTTCAGCAGCATGGTATTCTTCAGGGAATGTTACTTCAACGTCTTTAGATTCACCAGCAGCTAGTCCTACTAATTGCTCTTCAAAACCTGGGATGAATGATCCAGATCCAATTTCAAGTGAATGGTTTTCAGCTTTTCCACCTTCGAAAGCAACGCCATCAACGAATCCTTCGAAATCGAGAACAGCTGTATCACCGTTTTCCACTGTGCCTTCTTCTTTGATAACAAGCTCAGCTTGGCGCTCTTGAAGAGTTTTAAGTTCGTTAGCAACATCTTCATCTGTTACAGTTGTATCGAATTCTTCTACTTCTAAGCCTTTGTACTCGCCTAATTTAACTTCAGGCTTAACTTGTACAGTTGCTTTAAAGATAAGGTCTTTACCTTTTTCCATTTGTTCAATGTCGATATCAGGACGGTCGATTGGCTCGATGCCTGTTTCATCAATCGCATTGCCATATGCTTCTGGAAGAAGAATATCTAATGCATCTTGATATAGAGATTCTACACCAAAACGTTTTTCAAACATTCCACGAGGCATTTTCCCTTTGCGGAAGCCTGGAACATTTACTTGCTTAACAACTTTTTGGAATGCCGCGTTTAAACCCTCGGTTACTTTGTCCGCACTTACTTCAACAGTAAGAACTCCACGGTTTCCTTCTAATTTTTCCCATTTTACTGACATACGTTTTCCCTCCAACAATCTATTCTCATATCATTCTTAACGAATTTGAGTAGTTCGGAAATCACCAGTCCAACAAGCAAATTTCCTTCTTTTAAATGTAAAATATAGTTTTTTACACAATGCAACCACTACATTATAACATAGGATTGTTTTCTTTCAACAGCCCAGCCTATATATTAGGATAAGAAATTTTCTCAATTTGTTCAATTTTGCCCATTGCTTCTTCTATTTCCGTCACGGATGCACCATATTCGCTTGAAAGAAGATCGATCCTCGTATTCATCCCCAGATAATCTTGTGCCAAATGGTGAAACGCTGCGGCCCAAGCATGAGTGCTTTGCGGCTCTAATTCAAACGGATAGCTCATAAAAAAATTTCGCTCTACCATTCCTCTTGTATTCTCAAAAAGACCAGGGTTATTACTTTCCAGTCGAGACTCTACTAGAGCCTTTACCTCTTTCATTCTTGGTGCTTCTCTAACCTCTGGAAGTTGTGTTGGAATAATTTTCTTTTCCATTCCAAATTTCTTGATCGATAGTTCACTATCAATTTCCTGCTCTTTTAAAAGGGTTAAAAGGATTGTTTTTAAAAATGGATGGCCAGCTTCCGCTTCTAAATAATCTGCAATTTCAGCGAGGTAGGGACGAATATTTTTCTCTGCTAGACTTGAAACTAGGAGCAATTGTTCATTTAGATTTCCATTGGCAAATAGGTTTAAATCTTGGAGCGGCGGTGTTTCCTCCGGTTCGATTTCAACAAGTTCAAGTTGACGATTCTCTGCCATTCGCCGGCTAAATTGAAGAATCGTTATGAAATGATCATACTTGTCAGGTGGAATCTCTTTTTCTTCTAACAGGGCTTCTACGGTCGATACGATTTCTTGATATTCATGTAGTTGAATTAGGACTGTTAAATAGAGGTCGACCATTTGGAGGTAGTCACCGATCCCCTTATGGAGCATTTCCTTAGCGAGCTCTTTCGCTTTTAGAAAAGATGAAGCTTCAAAATAAGCAAGAACCAGCCCGATTAATATTTCGTCATTGTCAGGGTCATATTCTCTTGCTTCTTCCAAGTAGGTAATGGCTTCTTTAAATTTTTTCTTTTCAAGGTTTTCGAGACCTTTGTCGGTTAATCTTTTTTCAAGGCCGGGAAAAAAGACTATATTATCTATTCTTTTTACAGGTTCCCTTTTTTTCATAAAAAACCGTCCTTAATTAGAAAAAGCGCAAGCGCCTTGGACAGCCCTGACCTCCGCTTCCTGCCTGACAGTGAAGTCGTTTTTGACTTCATTGGCAGGACAGAAGCGTCTCGAGAGGCTAGGCGCTGGACATTTTTCAAAGTTATTTGGAAAATAGTTTAGCATAAATATAGGTCAAAAAAAAATCATAACAAGGGTCAGTGGCAGCTTAATATGTACTTATTTTATTTTAAGGAATCTCTCGATAATCTTTTGCAAACTTAACATTTAGCATTTGATTATTCTTTGGTGCTTCTACTCTTAAGCTAATCGAATTATGATAGGATTTTGGATTAAAGTAATAACATTCATCTGTTTGCGGGCAGTAGACACAATAAACATCTATTTCATCTTTATCTATATATTTGGTCATTACACCCTGTCTAGTACTGTAAGATGAACTTAATCTAATTTCTAATATTCCTTTTTCGTTTAAATTTCTATATTTAACCTGCACTCTTTTAAAACTTTGATCTTTATACACTACTAAATCAAATGGAGCATGTTCAGTATGTGGAAGTAAAATCATATAACCTTTTTCATAAAGATCAACCTGAGCTTTTAAAACACCTAGGTCTCCTTTACTTTTTGTATGGTGATTCATATAATTTCCACCCTTCTTCGATTATCATAAATGAGAGATAAGGATGTAGTTACATAAACAGAAAAAAACCCACTTATAAAAGTGAGTTTTTTTCTCTAGTATGTAGTATAGCGTCCCAGGAGAGATTCGAACTCCCGACCCACGCCTTAGCTTACCACTATGACTTTCGTCACCAAACAATGCTGTTTGTGGTCTGGACTATATCTTCACCATTTCAGGTGCGACACGTGTAGTCTCTACGGAACCTCACGATAATCAAGATGATTATTTCTTAAAATCTCTACCACCGACAATTGTCAATCATTCAAGATTTCTCTTCCTTATAAAAGGCGTAAGTTTCCTCGGTATTACCATCAGCATAATCTGTTAAGGCTTCACCGATATAGTGTCGTCCACTTTATAGGTTCTTGTTTCCCTATAAAGGCTCCTATTCTTGAAGGGCGTTGCTCTATCCAGCTGAGCTACTGGGACATATAAGTTATTTAAGACAATATTTATTATATTACCGTAATATCAAAAAGTCAACAGACTTTCTAATATTTTTTTAAAAAGAATATAGGGAGAGTAAATCTCCCCATTATTTATGACAAGACAAACTCCCTGGCAAGCTCTGAAAGTTCCCTTCCGCTTATATCATACACGGACATCTTAACTTTTTCATCCAGCAAATCAAGGATCATATAAGTTTTTTCAAAGCGCTCCCTTGGCAAACGGATGCTGCCTGGATTTAAAAATAAGATCCCGTCAATTACTTCCGCACCGAGGACATGGGAGTGTCCAAAACAGACGATATTGGCGTTTACTTCCTGTGCTTTGTATTTTAAATTCATCAAGGTGGTTTTAACTGAATAACGGTGGCCGTGAGTAATAAAGAACTTTCGGCCCCCTACTTCAGAAATCGTCTCTAATGGATATCCGCCGCCAAAATCACAATTCCCCATTACCGTTAGATATCCGGAAATCACTGGATTATCAGGGGTCAATTCCGAATCACCGCAGTGAATCATTAAATCGACTTCATCCAAGTGTCTCTCTCTTAACACACTTAGTTCCTTCGTTAATCCATGGCTATCACTAACAATTAACACCTTACTCATTACTGGTCCGCTCTTTCTACAATAGAATCCAAGACTGCATCTAGCTTTTTTAACGCATTCGCACGGTGGCTGATATTATTTTTTTCTTCCGAAGAAAGCTCAGCCATCGCCAAGCCCTTCTCAGGCACATAAAAGACCGGATCATACCCAAACCCATTGGTACCCCGTCTCTCTTCAAGAATACGACCTTCACAGGCACCTGACACCGTTATCGTTTCTTGACCAGGAACGGCGACTGCTAAGGCACAGTAAAATCTTGCCAAACGTTTTTCCTCAGGAATCCCTTCTAATTCAGACAGTACCTTATCAGTATTGTTCTGGTCATTTTTTGGTTCACCTGCATACCGAGCTGAAAAAATCCCCGGTCTGCCTTCAAGGGCATCCACAATTAAGCCTGAGTCGTCGCCAATCACCATTTTTCCCAGCGCTTTGGAGACAGCCTCGGCCTTCAATGTCGCATTTTCTTCAAAAGTATTGCCTGTTTCCTCGACCTCAGGAATCTCTGGAAAATCCAGCAGGGTACGAACGGTGATGCCTCTTGACGAAAAGATGTGCTCAAATTCCATCGCCTTGCCAGGATTTTTAGTCGCAATAATAACTTCTTTCATTTCGATCGCCTCTTATTTTTATTTCTTCCTTCTATCTTCAATCTTTTTGGTTATCTCTTCACCCAGTACTGCTTTTTGGTGTTCGAATAGTTCCATCAAACCTTCTTGAGCAGCACTAAGCAGTCCTTGTAGTTGTTCATAAGAGAAGGTTGACTCTTCACCCGTACCCTGTAGTTCAACAAATTCGCCATTACCGGTCATAACTACGTTCATATCCACTTGTGCCTTAGAATCTTCCGCATAGTTTAAATCAAGGACTGTTTGGTTATTTTGCAAGATCCCAACACTGGTTGCTGCTAAATAATCCGTAATTGGAAACTTGGCAAATGACTTTTTCTCGGCATAGCCATTTAATGCAAGGGCCATCGCCACAAATGCTCCTGTAATGGAAGCTGTTCGGGTCCCGCCATCGGCCTGGATAACATCACAATCAATCCAAACGGTTTTTTCACCAAGTGCCGCTAAATCGACGATAGCTCTTAGAGCGCGGCCGATTAGTCGTTGAATTTCCATCGTTCGACCGGAAACCTTCCCTTTAGAAGATTCGCGAATGTTTCTTGTTTCTGTTGCTCGTGGGAGCATGGAATACTCGGCAGTAATCCAGCCTTTGCCTTCTCCTCTCATAAAGTGAGGCACTCTGTCTTCAATACTAGCTGCACAAATTACTTTCGTATTTCCTACAGAAATTAGGACAGAACCTTCCGGATGCATTAAATAATTCGGTTCAATATGTATGGGTCTTAGTTGTAACGGCTCTCTTCCATCAACACGCACCATTACTGCCTCCTTTATATTTTGGAATTGGTATATCATTTTCTTTTAATACCAAATAAAGAAGAGGCGGCATTCGAGCCAACCTCTTTCATTTTCATTATATAGTATAACAAATATATTTTTTTTTTAAAAACTACCTGTGTTTACTTTTTCTGGTCGAGTTACGGGTTCAGTTAATTTTTTACCATTATCATTTTTAATATCTGCTTTGCCGTTAACTTCAACTGCTACTTTTTCAACGCCCGCTTGTTCCGTTAGAGAAAGGACAAGTGTATCTAATAAATGCTGGGAGATTTCCTTATTTTCAAAGCTGCCAAAAACATTTTCATTAAAATTCAAGGTGACTTTTCCATCCTCATATTTTGGTGCTTCAAGGAGTTTCACATCTGACATAAATTCAGATACAAGTGTTGATTTTTCACTAGGTCCTTTAATTAATTCATTAACGACTGCTACATAGTTATCTTTTTCATTGTTATTTACCCGGCGCGTAACAGGCACATAATAATAGGAACCTTCTTCACCGCCGATATAATATACAGTAACAGGTTTGGTATTGGCAATATCATTCACATCCGTTGTATCAATGTTGATACCGGTTGCTCTTGAGAGATTTTCACTAATAGGTGTGCCGTTCACAGGCATTTCAGTCAAATCATGACCATTCATTTTAAGCTTCACTGTTTTAATATTATTAAACTGAGTCAGCGTCCAAGTGACGGATTGGAGAATTTTCATCTCATCTTCAGCTTGGTAATTCTTAAACTCTTTCGAAAAATTAACAGTAGCAACACCATCTTTATCAATATTCACAGAAAGTTCCGTGTCCTCCGGGAGAACGGCTCGAAAATCATTTGGGAGTTTATCCGTTACCGGGCCGTTTGTTACTAAATATTCAAGTGCCTGTTTAGCGACTGAATTAGTTTTTGGAAGATCCAATGTTTGTGGAACGACATAACCGTCTTTATCGACCAGATAGAGCTCCGTTTTGACGGTGTTTGCTTTTGCCTCCTTACCAGATTCCTTCGTTGTCGTTTCCTTACTTGTTTTATCTTCCTTAATCGTCACACTTTTTGGCGGATCAATTTTCTTTTCTGTTTCAGACCCTAATAATCCACATCCTGACAGTAGAACTGTTGATGTAAGCACAGTCGACACAAGGATCTTCGCCTTATTTGTAGACATAATTATTTCCCCCCTAAGACAGTTTGTACTAACATATATACGAGCCTTCTGATAAATTAGACCGACTCACCACAAAAAAATAGAACAAAATTTAAAAAATAATAGAAATAGAAAAAGGTGTCAGGCACCGCTCGTGGACAAATGTCCACGAGTGGTGCCTGACACCATCATTTTCCCCCAAAAAAACGAGCCTCATCTAGAGAGGGCTCGATTTATAGCTTTAGTTTTTTGACTTCGTTAAGTGGAGATTCCAGCCACTGAGAGGCGATTTTTGTAAAGATTCGCCTTGAGCCAGTTGTGTAAAATTCGTGTTCTGGTTCTTCCTCACATGTATCTAATAGCCCATTATACTGGAGGATTGCACTAATTTCCCGAGCGGTTTCGTCACCCGAACTAATAACGCTGACTGACTCACCCATCACTTGCTTAATTACTGGCTCTAAGAGAGGATAATGGGTACATCCTAAAATTAGCGTATCCAAATTCTGATTTAGCATCGGCTTTAAGGCTTCGTCGACAATTTTTTCTGCTATCGGACCATTAAATTCGTTACTTTCTACAAGCGGAACAAATTTCGGACAAGCATGTGCTTTCACAAAAAGCCGACTATTTAACGATTTTAATGCTCTTTCATAAGCCCCGCTTTTTACGGTACCCTCTGTGCCAATAATTCCAACACGATAGTTCTTTGTCTTCTTGATTGCCGCACGAGCTCCTGGATTAATTACTCCTAACACTGGTATGGATAATTCATTTCGAATCTCGTCCAAGGCAGCTGCTGTTGCCGTATTACAGGCAATCACGAGCATTTTAATTTTTTGATTTAATAAAAATGAGGTCATCTCCCAAGTGAATCTCTTGACTTCCTTTGTTGTTCTCGGACCATATGGGCAGCGAGCAGTATCTCCCACATAGATTATTTTCTCATTTGGAAGCTGGCGCATCACCTCTTTGGCAACTGTTAGTCCGCCAACCCCAGAATCTATTACACCAATTGCTTGTTTCAAAACGTATCGCCTCTTTTAACGCATTTCCTTATGCAATTTCGTTAAGCTTTTTTGAAGAAGTTGAATTTCTTCAGGTGAGAAATCAACCAATACTTCTTCTAGATAAGCTTGCCGTTTTTTTATGACTTCATCAATGATTCTTTTGCCCTCTTCAAGTAAATGGATTCTCACCACACGACGGTCGTTTGGATTTTTCACCCGCTCAACGAGCAGATTTTTTTCCATCCGATCAACAAGATCTGTGGTCGTACTGCATGCCAAGTACATTTTAGTAGAAAGTTCCCCGATTGTCATATCACCATCTTCAAAGAGCCATTGCAAAGCAATGAATTGTGGAGGAGTAATGGTATAAGTACTTAACATTTCTCTTCCTTTTTGTTTAATGATTCCAGAAATGTAGCGTAAATCCTTCTCAATATTTGCAACAATGTCCCCATTTGCTCTTTGTAAATTTTCGACATTCATCTCATACACTCCTATAAAAAAGCTTCTCTACTTCAAAAAACGATATCTATTTTAAAAGTAAGTTCAGTGTTTTCGGACTTCATGCTTCTACTTATTTTCTACTTTTTTCACCAAAAATTCAAGTTGAAACTATTAGAAAAATACTATAATATCACTCTTTGGAGATAATAATCAAAGGAAATTTCAATAAAAAACCAAAGGTGAGAAAAGAATGGAAATTGTGATCAGCACGTCTGCACTAAAATGGTTTAAAGAAGAGGTCGAATTAAAAAAAGGGGATAAAGTGAAGTTTTATCCGAAGGTATATGGAAACAGCCCTGTCCAAGAAGGGTTTTCGCTCGGTTTCACTGTAGACAATCATCCTATCGATATAATTGTGAAAACCGAAGCTGAAGGCTTGTTATTTTATATTGAAGAAAGAGATTTGTGGTTCTTCAATGAACATGATTTACATGTCGACTACAACGAAAAAAGGGACGAAGTTGAATATCGTTATACCAAGTCGAAGGAATAATCGGTAAAAAATAGGAAGGGTGATGGTCACCCTTCCTATTTAGTCCTTCTCAAATTTCATGCCTATGTTACATATCATCATTAAATAAGCCCTTATTCCTCGTTTGTTTGTTAATCGATCGGCAATATTACTTCAATAAGCGTTCCTTTGTCATCACTCCAAAAATGAACCGTCCCACGGTGATTTTGAACAATTTGTTTAGAATTCATGATCCCTAATCCTGTTCCATTTTCTTTTGTTGTAAAAAATGGTTC